>JAJQHT010000079.1 GCA_021199595.1 Oscillospiraceae bacterium | reverse complement strand
ATGTGGGGCAGAAGCTGTTTGAAAACTTCATAGAACTCAACATGGTGGAGGATTCCCTTGGCGAACAGCTTTTCAGCGGCACCAGAACGACAGAGGACTTCTATCTGCAGCTGAGTATGCTCTCCGGCGACAAAATGAAGCAGCGGGACAACACGTTGGTATTTATCGACGAGATCCAGGCTTATCCCCACCTCCTGACGCTGCTGAAATTCCTGGCGCAGGACGACAGGTTCACCTATATCGCCAGCGGCTCCCTGCTTGGCGTTACGCTCTCACAGACCTCCTCCATCCCCATGGGCAGCATCCGCCGGGTGCGTATGTTCCCGCTGGATTTTGAGGAGTTTCTCTATGCCAGCGGCATGAATGGCGTGGCCATCTCCGCGCTGCGCGCCAAATTTGAAAGGCGGGAGTCGCTGGAGGAAAATCTGCACAACAAAATGATGGATTTGTTCCGCAAATTCCTGCTGGTGGGCGGGCTGCCAGATGCTGTCAATGCGTATCTGGAGACCCGCAACATTCAGCGTGTGCGTGAGATCCAGGCGGAGATCCGCGACTACTACGCCGCCGACGCCTCCAAGTACGATGATCAGCATAAGCTCAAAATCCGCCGCATCTATGAGCTTATCCCCTCCAACATGGAGAACAAGAAAAAGCGTGTGATAGCCCAGCGCATTGAGGACAAGCGCGGCAAGACCTTTGCCGACTATGAGGACGAATTTGAATACCTCATCAGCGCGGGCATCGCCCTGAATGTGCAGGCGATTTCCAACCCGCAGTTCCCGCTGGCGGAGTCGGAGGGGAAGAATTTGCTGAAGCTGTATCTGAACGATGTGGGCATTCTGTCCGGGATTCTCTATGGCAGCAACATCCGTGCCGTTCTGGACGATGTGCGTTCCATAAACCTCGGCTCCGTCTATGAAACGGTGGTAGCCAGCGAGCTGATTGCCCATGGCCACCGGCTGTTTTACTATGACAACCGCAGCAAAGGCGAGGTGGATTATCTGATCGACGATTTCGCAAGCCTTTCCGCCGTGCCGATTGAGGTCAAGTCCGGCAAGGATTACACGGTTCACAGCGCCCTGAATACCCTTGTGAGCAACGAGGATTACCATATCCAAAAGGCGTATGTCCTCTCAAATGAGCGGGAGATAAGAAGTCGGGGGAAAATCACATATCTTCCCGTCTATTTCATCATGTTCTTCCAAAACACCCCGTCCGATGCGCGCGCTTTGCTGATAGACTAAAGCCCCCCGCGCCGCGATGAATCCAACAGGAGCAGCCCTTTGGGGTTGCTCCTGTTTTTATTGCCTGCGCTGCCGCATAATCCGTGCTTGAAATTGTTGCCTTTTTAAGGCGAATTTTTTTCGGATACTTCACCGATTCTCCGGATTTTGATACAATCTAGAAAAGTACATATTCTAAACAATAACATTCAAAATCAGGAGGAAGAGATCAGTGAACATCATTACAAATAAAACCATCGCCGCGTTTGAAGCGGAGATGCGGCGGGGGGAGAAGGCGGAGGCTACGGTGGAAAAGTATCTTCACGCCATTCGCCGGCTGATGCTGTTTTTAAACGGGGCGGAGCTGACGAAGGAACGCCTTCTGTCCTTCCGGGACGCCATGCGAAAGCCTCTCCAGGACCAGACGGTGAACGGCTATATCTCCGCCGTGAACGCCTACCTCGCCTTCGCCGGCCTGGAGCACCTGAAATTAAAGCTCCTGCGCACGCAGCGGCAGCCGTTCCGGGAATCAGACAGAGAGCTGACGGAGACGGAATATGAGCGCCTGGTCGCGGCGGCGAAGAAGCAGCGAAACGACCGCCTCTACCACATCCTGATTACCCTTGCGGGGACGGGGATACGGATAAGCGAGCTTGCGTATATCACCGTGGACGCAGTGCAGTGCGGCCGCGCGGTGATACGCCTGAAGGGAAAGGCCCGGGTCATTCTTATCCCCGGCTCACTGAAAAAGAAGCTGACCCGATACATTCAAAAAAGGGGCTGCCGCTCCGGCCCGGTGTTTCAGACGCGCAGTGGAAGGCCTCTGGATCGCTACAACATCGCCCATATGATGAAAAGCCTCTGCCGGGCGGCGAAGGTATCGCCCCGAAAGGTATTCCCGCACAACCTGCGGCACCTGTTCGCGCGGCTGTTTTACGCCGCGGAGAAGAACCTCGCGCACCTCGCGGACGTGCTTGGCCACAGCCGCCTGGAAACGACCCGGCTCTATGTCATGACCACCGAGGACTGCTACCAGCGCACCATGGAGCAGCTGAAATTGGTGATATAAATAAAACTACCACAGTTTAATCAATCTGTGGTAGTCACATACAAAAATTAAAGGCACATGGCCGTTAAGATGTGTACATTATACGCCGATACGTAAGGAAAATCAACCCTTTCGGGCGAAAAAAACTGTTTAAATTTCAATATAAAGTGTGACAGAAAGTGTAACAAGAGAAGGTCTGTTTATCCGGTCAAAAAACAGACCCCTATCAGGTTGCCCGTAAGTCTTTGGTAAAACGCCGTTTGCGGTGTTTTTTCCATTTTTTGGCTAACGAAGCCTATGGAAAATGCTGGAAATTCCGAGCATTAACCACAGATTGATTATACTGTGGTGTCCAGAGCAACGCGCAATGCTTATAAAGGAGGACGATCAGGTATGGGCAAGCGGTTGATAAGCCTATTGCTCGCGGTGGTGCTGGTGCTGTCCCTGGCGGGACTGCCGGCGGCCTTTGCGGTGGAGGACGATGCTGCCTCCGCGGAGGCGAGTGCTGCCGAAGGAGTGACAGCTGAGGAGGAAACGACGGAGACCCCGTCCTCTGATGATAGCATAGAAACGGACTCCCAGACGGAAGCTTCGGAGGAGACCGCGGAGGAGACCGCGGAGGAAACCGAGGCAGAGACCGATGAGGAGCCTGCGGAGGAGACCGAGAACGACGCCTCTACGGAGGAGACCGAGACCTCTGCGGCGGAGCCTGTCCAGGAGACGGCGGAGACCGTGGAGTATACCGCCGAGGCCGACGGCGTTGCCGTTACCGTGATCGCCCCGGCCGGCGCGCTGCCGGATGGCGCGGTGCTGTCTGTTTCCATGCTGGATGCGGACAGTGACGAGTATGCTGCCGCCGCCGAAGCCATCGACTATGACGCGGACGACGAGGACACCGGCATGGCCGCGCTGGACATCTCCTTCACCGTGGGTGAAACCGAGGTGGAGCCTTCCGAGGCCGTCACCGTGTCTATCGACGTATCCTCGCTCCTGCCCGATGACGCCGACGCCAGCACCATCGAGGTGCAGCACCTGGAGGAGACCGCCTCCGGCGACGTAGAGGCCACCCTTGTGGCCGATGCCACTGACGACACCGACGGCACTGTGGACGAAGAGACCGCCGTGGCTGAGTTTGAGGTGGAGAGCTTCTCTACGTTTACGATTCGCTGGTCTGGCCAGAATGAGAATCGAAACATAACGGTCTATGTATATGATACAGATGGCAATGAAGTAACTGCAACGTCTACAACCAATAGTACAAATTTGAGCGGTTCGCAGACACTTGCAACACTGGCATCATCGAATGTAACTGTGCCCAGCGGCTATACATATTCCTATGCAACAGTAACGTATGGGCAAGGAAACAATGCTACCACAGTAAAGGCGACCTCGATTTCGTACAGCAGCAGTAGTAGTGGTTATGGTGGCAGTTATACCATAACACTGGAAGACGGCACAACGGTCACGAACAACAATGTATCAGCCATTTATCTCTACTATATAAACTCCAACCCAAAAGTAAATATTTCTGCCACCAGCACTGGTGTAGACGGTACATATACCCTGACTGCTTCAACATCAAATTTCTCGGAAGACAGCACAATTACCTACACCTGGTCTTTTGCGACCAGCAGTACGTCTCTGACGGTGACAGATAATAACGACGGAACCTACACTGTGACGAGCGGCTCCACGACTGTCGCTACCATAACCACAAGCGGAGATACCTGCAAAATTATCTGGGTGTCGAATCTTGGTAGTAGTTATGCAGGAACTACCATCACCGCGACTGTAACGGCAACCGATGGAACCAGTACTGCCACTGATTCTTACAGTGTAACATACAGTGGCGCGAGCACAAGCACCGGAAGCAGCAGCCCGACCTTTGATCATTTGGACGTAAAAGTTTCACTTGCTCAGTCGTCAAATAGCAGCGAAACTTATACGCTTTATAAGGTTTCTTCGGTAAAGATAACCACATCGTCAAATACGTACACAGCCACAAGCACGCAAACAAGCGACCAAGTGGACAGTGAGTGGGCGTTTTTCCATGGTCAGGGCAGCAGCGCAAGCTATACCTATGACGCCACCATAACGATCGTATATACCGTGAAAGACAGCAGTGGAAATGAATCAGAATATACCGCAACAATAACTAAGGATTCAACTTATGCCGCCGGTACGTATTATCCTGCTGATGGTGAAAACGCAGAAAAGTTGTATCTGTATCTGTATGGAACCTCCACAATACCAAGCTCGGTGACGCAAATCGACATAAGCGGAATGAGTATTTTCCTTGTTGCGTCTATCCTGTGCGATGGATCGAGTGTGAGCTATGGAAGCGTATCTGGCTCCGGGGCCGTTGGTCTTGACTTTGCCCTGGACGTGGGAACGCTGCTGAGATACAGCGCACACTTTGACTTGGAGGTGCAAAAAACCTTCGATGATGATATGACGGCTGGACAGTTCAGCTTCACACTCTCAGAAGCCACTGTGACTACAGATTCTGAGACACAGGTACAAACTTGGACGATTGGCGATACACTGCAAACCAAAACAAACGGTGCGGCGACCGCGAACGACGGCACATCGTCCAGCACAATAGATTTTGACCAGATTACATATGAATCGAAAACCACATCTGGAACCACAACCTATTATTACATCATACAGGAAACTGCGGGCAACGACGATAGCATCAACTATGATGATACGGTTTACGGCGTGGCGGTCACTGTGACCTATTCAAGCTCCACATCCGGCACCAGTTCAACAACATACACCGCGACAGTGTCCAGCGTGACGTATTATACGCTGACCAAAAATTCTGACGAAACCTATTCCATTAAAGATACGCTGACCGGTGATAGTGCGCTGAACACAAATTCCGATGGAACGGCAATCTTCCCCTTCAATAACACCAGTGAGACAAAAGAGACAATCACCGTCACCAAGATTTGGCAGGATGAGTTCGGCCAAATAATCACGGACACAACCAATCTTCCCGAGGTTACGGTAACACTTTCCGCGACGGACAGTGATAATAAACAGTATTCGTATACTGTTACGCTGAACAATAGCAACAGCTGGACATATACGCAGGAAGTGAAAAGCGGCCTGACATGGAAAGCTTCGGAGGCGTCTGTCGATAACTACTACACCTACTGGCCGGATGGACAAACGGTTACCATTAGCAACGGCACCGGTTCCATCACCGTAGTCAACTACGCCGTTGCCTCCCCTGACACGGGCACATCCCTCACATCTCTTACGTATCTCCTGATACTCACGGCATCGCTCAGCGGGCTGGGGTTGGTGCTTATTAACAAAAAGCGCCGGGACGGCAATGGCTGATTCGCGGCGGAGCGCCGGGACGCATCGGGCCTCGGCGTATGAGGAATCCGCGCGGCGGGATCGGGTGAGGGGATCCCCGCCGCGGGACGGGCCGACGCACCGCAGCCGGGAGACGCCGGCGCGGCGAGAGGACGCGGCCCCGCGCACGAAAGCCAGCGGCTCTGGTTCGTCCCGGCGCAGCCGGAAGGAGCCGCTGAACGCGGAGCGGAAGCGCATCCTTGAATGGGTGCAGACTGTGAAGTTCAAGCGCGTGCTGTTCGGCGGCGTGCGGGAGCAGGACGTCTGGGCGAAGTTTGAGGAGCTTGACCGGCTCTATGACACCGCCCTCCGGGCGGAACGGGCGAGGTATGACGCCCTCCTGGAGGCGGCGAAGGAGGAAGGCCATGAGCTCCCATAGCACCCCGGCGAAAAAGCCGGAGGACACCCCCATCCGAAAGGCCATGCGCCGCCGGCGGCAGCGGGCGGCGGATAACCGGGGATGGTGTTCCCTGGCCGGGCGTGTGCTTGTTATCGCCCTGGGCGCGTGGATTGTGTTCGGC
>JAJQHT010000239.1 GCA_021199595.1 Oscillospiraceae bacterium | reverse complement strand
AATGGGGGCAGGGCGTACTTGTGTCCTCCCAACGCTCCATGCAGCCGGGGCAAAGGTGGTTGGAGTCAATCATGATGCTCTTCCTCTCGTTCTGCCAGACTGGCTTGCAGCTGGTCGATTAGTCTGTCCAGGATGGACAGGGTGTGCTCTTTGGGGTAGACCAATTCGCTGTCTGGCAGAGATTTGATAAAACTGCAAAAGCTCTGCCCGATGCTGGCCTCCTGAATGTGGAGATTACAGGCGTAGGAGCCCTTGGGGAACCCCTGAATGGCATAAAGATGAAGGCCAAACTGCGGGTCGGCGGTCAGGGTCAGGTAGCCGGGGATGTCCAGTCGGCTGGTGTCAGCGATGCAGCCCACGACAACGCCCGCCGCAATGTCCTGGCGCAGCTGCCGCAGCAGCGCCAGGCGGATGGGAACGGTGCCGGGCAGCACCAGCTCCGGCGGCAGGTCGGCCGCTACGCCGTCCGCCGCAAACTGGCGAAGGCCCGCCTCGGTAAAAACAGTGTTGTAATTTTTGTTCAGGCTGCGGAGCCGCGCAAAACGCCGGTCGCTCAGCTCCACCAGGGTGTCGCGCTCCGGGATGCCCGGACGGTAGCAGCATTCGATCAATTCTCTGGTGTAGTAGCGGCCAAAGCAGGGTTGGGTCATCATGGTGTAATAGCCTGTGTCGCTGGTGTTGTCCATATAGGCTTCCAACACGCTGCCAACGTCGTTGGCGTAGGAGGTCAGGGGCTGGCACTCCCGCATCAGCTGGGAAAAATGGTTGTGGTACAGGGCGATCAGCTCCGGGTCCGTTATGATGTGGGCCACGGAGCCTTTTTCATCTGATCGAATAAGGTAATTCGGCGTCAGAATAAAATAGGGCAAGGGGTCTAGGGAGGCGGTGTCCTTGTGGTTGGCGAAGTAGTAATACGCATGGTATTGCCCACGGGAGCTCAACGCCATGGGGATCACCATCTGGAGCAGCCGCAGATTGGCAAGGGCCGTGCTCTTCCCTGCGTGGTTTGGCAGGAAAGCAGCCAGCTGGTAGGCGGTGAAGCAGCGGCCACTGTCCCACAGGTGCTGTAGCTCGTCCGGCGCAGTCATTCCGGGCGGAAGAGAGAGGTAAATCGCCGCATCCTCCCTGG
Organism: Oscillospiraceae bacterium; assembly: GCA_021199595.1. Taxonomy (GTDB): domain Bacteria; phylum Bacillota; class Clostridia; order Oscillospirales; family Oscillospiraceae; genus CAJOIG01. The sequence continues at coordinate 5,042 of JAJQHT010000239.1, read as the reverse complement.
CCGTTTCGCTGTAAAGGATGGTGCGGATGGTGGCGTCCACCTGGGAGTGACCGTAAAGCAGGCTGGAGGGCACCGAAACGGCGGCATCTGTAGAGACAGAAAGGGGATGTGCCGAGAAGGTCATTTGCGACAGGCAGGAGAGCAGTACCCGAATTTCTTCCTGGATATAGAAAATATCTTCCCCCTGAAGCAGCATTTCATAGTATCGGTTCAGTTCCCGGATCTGGGGCAGCGTCAGCTGTAAATATTGCGTCAGACGGCGCAGAGAGGTGTACGGCAAAATCCGCTTGTCGTTTAACGCCTTGTGGATGGAAGTGCGGTCCACCTTGGCGTTTTGGGCAATTTTGGTGATTGGTTCACCCTGTTGCTCCAGCAGCTCTTTCAGATAAAAGGAAAACTTGGACATACTGTGTGCCGCCCCCATTGTTTGTTAATAATAATGATAATTATACCATATTCCGCTTTGCTTTTGCAGCCACAGCCAGCGCGTAATTGTGGCACACTTTTCGATAAAAAGTGCCACAACTTTTGCCACAAATCCAATTGTTACATTCGTTCCGCTATTTTTGACAATTTCACACAAATCCTCTCTTGCTCTGCTACCATAGAATTGAGCTTATGGAAGCTGGGGCTGTCACCCCGCAGGCAAAGGATTGGGTATCCACCATTATGAAACATTTTTTGAGACTTTTTATGATTTGCATGGCTTCTGCGCTGCTGACCTCCTGCGCGGCGATTCCCGTCAGTGGATATCTGACCGCGTCTGACGACACAGATGCTGCTGTAACTGTTGTGACAGCAGAAACCCAAACCGATTCAGTCGAAACGGATACCAATTCCACCGACAGCAACAATACGCAAATGGAATCCGTCCAGGAGGAAGCTCAGACGGAAGCAGAAACTGAACCCAACAGCGCGATGTATGCCGCCTACGTCCAAATCCTTGAGGACTACGAGCTGGAATATGGAGAAGGCGCCTATGTACATGACATTTATCAGGGTGGGTACCGACTGAGCGGCGTTTACCTTGCGCAACTGCTGGATTTCGACGGGGACGGACAGGAGGAGCTTTTACTTGCCATTCACAACGAAGATACCTCCTATGGACAAGAGGTGTTCGCTGTCGTTTGGGCGTATATCGACGGAGAGGCCACCCTGGTTTACTCTCCGGAAATTCAAACGGAGGAAGGCTACTGGAACGACTGGAGGGAGTCCGGGTACATATACACCAATGTTATTTGCACAAACTCCAATAACCTGTTTGTGGGGTATACAACATACGACGGGAAAATTTACATGGTGCAGGGGTTGTACGAAGACAGCAGTTACTATTATTTTGAATTTATGAACGGCACATTCCAGCGGGTGCGTACCGTATCAGAGCCGACTTACAAGGACGATGCGTATCGCATCGACGGGGACGCTGTTTCGGCGGCAGAATGGGTGGAACAGCAAGATCCCTGGAAAATGGGAATGGAGTACTATAATTACCAGTCCACCGTCCTAGGGAATGTAGTTAAGACAGTTGGCACGGTGGAGGAGACAAAGGCTGTGCTGAATGGCGGGGCTGGATGAGAGTACAGGTGACAGACAATACAGAGACGGAGGGATCGCATATGGGCAGGAAATTATACGGCGGAATCGTTTCATTAATAGCAATCGTATTGATTGCAGCGATTGTTTGGGACCAGATCCCCATTGGGAGTTTTATGCCAAGCGGTAGTACTGCCGCAGATGGCAGTTCGGATGAGGGTGGATTAGACACCACGACATCCTCTGTTTTATCCGATGCAGAGGATGAAGCGCCAAGTTTTGGTCTCTATGCCAATGATGATTTCTATGGCCTTTATGATATAGAAAATAAAATACTAGTGACATCTTCTGAGGAAGCGGTTGCTGCCGCTACGGAATTGGGGTTTTGCTCCTCAGATATTGATGTTGTATTGGACTCCGAAAATGTAGTGAACGGGGACACCTACTATTCCTTGCAGCAAATCTATAACGGTATCCCTGTATATGGTCATCGTTTACACATCTTGACGGATTCCGAGGGTGTCGTCTGGGGAGCCAGCAGCGACTGTGTTTCTATAGAATCACTGGATACCACGCCCTCTCTTTCTGAATCTGATGCGCTCTCCTGTGCTCTGGAATACCTTGGGATCGACGAAGATTCTGAGAGTACCTCCTCAGATGTTTCCATTGAATTGACCATTTATATGGAAGAGGATGACGCGCCGTATTTGGCCTATTGTCTGAGGCCCACTGCGGCAGTCGAGGTGCTGGTAGACGCAAACGACGGCTCTATCCTGTACGAAAGGGAAACCGTTGCGGCAACGTCAACACTGCCAGTTGGCACGGAAGATTATTCAGAGCTTTATATGGAATATGACGAAGCTGCCGGGATGTACAATGCGATAGACGCTGTAAGAAATTTTGCCCTCTACGACGCAAAAGGTTACTATACGCATATTGTGAGTGTTGATGCTGGCTTAATCGAATTACGAGAGTCAAATTGGCGGGAAGAGTTAAAATGGTGGGAAACGAAAACTGTTTTTGTTTCCATGTTGACGGACCCCTATTACATGAGCGCCGATTTGTTCTTTTATGACTTGCCAATCGGGGAGGATATCTACTGTGCTGCGGCCCTGGCATACGATTATTTCAACGAGGTGCTTGACCACAAGGGGTTTAATGACGCAGGCGGTATGACCATGTTTGTCTGTTCTGCTGCGGGAGACCAGAATGGCTCACCTACAGAGGATATAGTTGTTGATAATGTATTGACCTATTCGACTCCGACCAGCGATATAGCTATGATTCTTTATCTAGATGACGATGGGAACGGAAAATATGCAGAGGATTGGAATGTCACCGTTCACGAATATAGCCACGCCGTTACCACAAGCATCGTCAAATATGAGAACAAGACGCTTGAAACAGATGCGTTGAATGAATCGTTCAGTGATGTCTTTGGCGAATTATCGGAAGCCTACCTGACGGAATCTGATCCCGATTGGGAAAACGTTGTCCGGAATTTAGCACCAAAATTAGGCTCGACCAGTCAGTTTTATGCATATGATGACACTTACAAAAATGCCGAAAAAGAAGCGAGAGAAGGGCATTACGGCAGTACCATTTCCAGCTATGCCATGTACCAAATCTGGAATCGCTGGCGCAGCGAGGGGATCTCCGTCTATGACTCGATGGATATCATGTCCCATATGCTCTATGCTGCGCTGTCGCTGTTGCCTTCTGATGCCGGTTTTACTGATTTTGGCTATGCGCTCGTCACATCCGCTTATCATATGAAAGAACAGGATACGGTAACAGAACAACAGTTCCAGGATGTCTGTGATGCACTGGAAAATGTCGGAATTTTGGGAGCGGAAACGACTTGTACCGTAAAAGTGACCGACGCTGAAACCGGCGAGCCGATCAGCGGTGCAGCCGTTGCGTTGGATGTCTCTTTTGTCGAAGGATCTTTCCGCCTGTATACTGACGAAAATGGAAAATGCACGTTTAAAGCCTTTGAAGGGACAGCAGAATACCTCGCTACAGTCTATGCCAGCGGATATGAAGATTATTGTGGTACGCTTGTTTTTTCGGAGGTCGAAAGCGACGGTACCGCGTGGTATTCACTCAACATCATTGCCATGACACCGGTCAGCATCACCGTATTGGATTCTGATGAAGTCATGGAGCAGATGACGAAAGAAACACAACTGAAAAAACAAATCGACTCCCTCGTAGACGAATATGGCGTCATTAACACGGGAACAGAAACCTACGATGTCAACTTTACAACGGACCGTTACCGTGAGGCCTTTTCCTCCCAGCGCATCAAGGGTCTGCTGTGCGCCGACATCTATGACTATGATTCAGACGGCACGAACGAGCTGATGGTGCTTCGGGTAGACCCCGGCAGCTTCGCCGCCGGTGATTTGGATTATGCCAGCACAAATCTGATCGTCTCCGTCTATGAACCGTCTGACACCGAAGCAGTGCTGGCGGATGAAAAAGAAATGACCCTCTACTGTGGTGTCGCTTGGGCGTATACGTCCAATGCGTTCAGTCTGTTCCGCTATGCCAGCAGCCTCGGCGATGACTACCAGCCTGCGGACGAGGAGTACCCGGTTTGGCTGGCCCTGGATTATTTGTATTACGAAAACACCGGCAGCAAATTATCCTATGGCATTGTGGCACTGTCCTACGATGGGAAAACGCTTTCCCTGGCGGATGGGATCGAAAGTATAGAAGTTCCAGCTGAAAACTATGTGGCCATGTATATGGCGCAGAACGACGATGCGTTGACCAATCTGACGGGAAGGATCGCCCGCAACGGCTACACCGGCTGGTATGATGGATTGAAAGAGAATGGGGATCAATTTTATGAGTATGACTTTCAATCGTCTGCGTCGGGTGTGTTTGCCGACTATGCCGAATATCGTGACATACATTATGATTTGCTTCTAATGCGATTCGGCCTGCTTGAAGAAACATTCCGCTCTAATTACGGAGATATGAATTTCTCCTCCGTCTCCGGTTTGACAGAGATTATCGGGCTGTCGCCGTCGGAGCTTTACCGCAGCAACGCAAACACAGAGCACGGAATGACAGCGCTTTGCTCCATTCAGACGCCGTGGTTCCAGGGCGGCGTCACACTGACCTGTGATGACAATACAGGCTTGTTGGATAGTTACCGTTATTAACGTCTTCTCTTAATCATGCTGTATTCAGGATGATAGAAGATGTCAGAATTTCTGGTACGCAGTCAATTCTCTTGATAAGCCGATTCCCCCTTCATTGCAGCTTAGGTATGAACCGTTGAACAGCACTGTTTTACCAACACCGTTCCGGGTCAAACAAATTGTAACAAGCAATGCCTCGGTATATACTTCCGCTGCTCGTTGGTGGCTTGCTGCCCCTAAGCCCATGCGAACCCCGGCCTGTTTGGGCCGGGGTTTGATACTATTTTCAATAAAAAACGAACTGACTATCCCTTTTACTCAGCCATGCGCTGGGAACCCCTCCGCCACCGCCTA
>JAJQHT010000010.1 GCA_021199595.1 Oscillospiraceae bacterium | reverse complement strand
AATATCTCATACTCCGATTCCGGCAGGGCTGGGTCGTAGCGCTTGCGGAAGTAGTGCCAGCCGTTCCAGGTGTTGTTCACAAGCTCCCAGCCCTGCTCCCGGAAGGTGGCGTAATAGCGGTTGTGATCCTGTAGGTCGAAGTCATAATCCAGGGCGAAGCGATAGACGCCCTCCTCCTGCCGGAATCTGCGAACCAGTCGGCCTCCCTTCACAAGCTGCCAGCCCGCACAGGAGGCTGCGTCCAGGTCGTCCAGCTCCTTCTGAAAGCTCCATGGGGCGTAGATACGAACCACGGTCTTGGTGGGGCTACGGCTCATGGGCGGCTCCTTTCTCCGCGCCGGTGACGGCGGCGGCAATGCGGGTTAGGTGGTTCAGGCGGGAGATTTCCTCCTCCAGCACCTGGCGGCCCGTGTCGGTCAGCTCGTACTGCCGTTTGCGCTCAAAGCTCTGGCTGTCGGGCAGATGCTCCGCGATCCACCCCCGCGTCAGCATGGCGCTGACCGCGCCGTACATGGTGCCGGAGCCGATGCGGACGTAGCCCTCCGACAGGGTCAGCGCCTGCTGCATGATGCCGTACCCGTGGTTCGGGCCGTTATACAGGCACAGCAGAATGTAAAAATAGCTCTCGGTCAATGGTTCCGCTCGTTTCGCCATAGGCTGCCTCCTTTGGAATCAACTATGTCGGTTACTGATATATCGATGAACGACATATCGTTTGCAGCTATATCGTACCACGACATATATCGTTTGTCAACATATTTTTTCTTATTCTTGCAATGGCGGGGGCGATGGGGTATAATACCTGTGTAGTATAAACTAACAGGCCATGCGCCTGAGAAGGAGAATAGAATATGACAAAAACAATGACCGTAGAGGGCATGATGTGCGGAATGTGCGAGGCCCACGTGGCCGACGCATTGCGGAAGGTTCCCGGCGTGGAAAAGGTCAAGGTAACCCGCGCCAACAACCAGGCCACCATTCACTGCCAGGAGGATGTCTCCGACGAGGCCCTCCTGAAGGCCGTAAACGACACCGGCTACACCGCCTCCAACGTCCAGGTTGCCGAGGAGACCGGGAAGAAGCTGTTTGGGTTTAAGATGTCTCTTATACAAATCTGAA
>JAJQHT010000131.1:5951-6279 GCA_021199595.1 Oscillospiraceae bacterium | reverse complement strand
CTTCAGGTGTTGTCGTGGGGGCCAGACCGACACCACAGTAGCATTGTCATTATCGACCCCAAACAAGCGGAACTGTCCAGATTGTCCCACACGGTCACGCTGAACGAGGATGGGGAAGCAAGGAATATCCTGGAGGCTTTGAAACGTTTTGCAGCCGACATAAAACACCGGCAACAAGTCTTGAACGACTTGTCCCAAGAACGAGGAGACGCCGTGAAGTGGTGGGATGCTGGGTTTCACCCATCGTTTCTTTTCGTGGATGAATATGTTAGCTGTCGGACTTTGTTCCCCTCTAGGGCCGCAAAAGATGACGACTACTGCCTGGCAA
>JAJQHT010000131.1:0-5941 GCA_021199595.1 Oscillospiraceae bacterium | reverse complement strand
TGCAAGAGGGCGGACTGCCAGCTATGCTGAGATCTGCAATGTCCACGCGAGTTCTATTCCGGCCTACGCTCCCGGAGGCACGGCTCATGTGGGACTCGGAAAAACTGGAAGATTTTTCCACCTCCCGCGTCTACGGCCCTGGTGATGCGTGGTTCAGTAGCACCGATGGCGTGCATGATGCTGTATCTTATGTGCATTTTCCACGCATGGAGTTTCCCGTGTATCGGGAACTGGGCAGACTGCTGCGGGAATATTATGAGTCACCGCCTATTTAAACACAGACGCAGGAGATTTACATTGCCCGTACAAACTCTTATATCCTAAAAAATTTTCATAATTTTTGGCAGAAACGCTTATATCACAAGGCCCCAATATGTGGTATAATACGAGCGCATTGAGGCCTTTCTGCCAAGAAAGGAGATATTTTGTTATGGCAGAAAGACGAAAAGACAACAAAGTAAGGGTTCTCCGCACAGGAGAATCCCAAAGAAAAGATCTGTTGTACCAATTTCGGTATACGGACGGAACAGGCAAGAGACAAACGGTATACGCAAATAACTTGCCTGAATTAAGGGAAAAAGAACAGTCAATCGAAAAAGCTCGGTACGAAGGCTTAGATTATGAAGCTGGAAAAATCACCGTGTTAGAGCTGATGGTTCGATACATAGATTTAAAGCGCAATCTGAAAGCGAAAACACGAGACGGCTACAAAAGTACTATTACTGCTCTTCAGAACAGCGATCTAGCTTCTAAATTCATATGTGATGTTAAGCAGTCCGACGTGAAACATTGGTTCATCGAACTGAACGAAAAGGGCAGGTCATATAACACAATATTGAAGTATAGGTCTGTTATCAAGCCAGCCTTCCAGATGGCATATGATGAGCGAGCAATTTTGAGGAACCCGTTTAACTTCTCGCTTCAAGAAATTCTCAGAAATGAAACCGAGGCAAGAGAAGCCCTGACTCCAGCGCAACAGCTCAAATGGTTAGAGTTTATTAGTAGCGATAACTGCTACAAAAAACACTATGACCAGTATGTATTTCTTCTGGAAACAGGACTACGTATCAGTGAATTTTGCGGACTGACCATCGACGACCTGGATTTTGATGCCCGAACCATTCTGGTCGAGCGCCAGCTTGTAAAACTCGCGAAGGGCAAACTAGCTATAGAAAAGCCAAAATCAGACAGCGGAACGCGAATTATCCCAATGACTGATACAGCCCTGACAAGTCTTAAAGCTCTCTTGGCTAACAGGCCCAAGGTCACTGTAGAACCTGTTGTTGATGGGATAAGTGGTTTCGTCCTTTTGGCCAGGAACGGACACCCAATGACCAGCAACTCATTCGGCAACACGACCCGTTCTGCACGGGAGAAGTACTTAAAGATGCACCCGGACGAAGATTTTCCAGTAGTTACTCCCCATGTATTTCGACATACTTTTTGTTCTAACATGGCAAATGCTGGAATGAACCCCAAGTCGCTACAATACATAATGGGCCATTCTTCCATTAGTCTCACGCTAAACCATTATGCTCATACTGACTGTGAACGGGCTGCACAGCAGATGGAAAAATTAAAGTTCCGAAGCACAGTTGCATCTACTAAAGGCAGAAAATCTAAAGCCAACAAGGAAAAAGTTGCACAATAAGTTGCACGGCAAATCTACTACACCATCTACTACACCATTTGAGTAACAACTTATGGCAACTTATAACGATTTATGACGGGTTTTTGGTTTTTTCAAAAATAAAAAGCCATGTGGATAACAAGTCCAATCAAACCCGCAAACCATTGATTTTTCAAGGGTTTTAGGAACTTTTTTAGAACGCAAAAAAAGATGTTGCATTCTCTATAAGAATAAGTTATAATGTTGATTATAATTTTTGCGGATGCAATCAATAGGAGAGTATACTATGAAATTTTTGAAAAAGCTCAAACTGCCCGCCTGGATATTTATCGGGCTGGTACTCGGTATCCTGGCCGGTCTGTGTTTCCTGGGGAACCCGGATTTTACGACTAACTACATTAAGCCCTTTGGAACCATTTACATTAACCTGCTGAAATTCCTGGTGGTGCCGGTGGTACTGACCTCCATCATCAGCGGCGTTGTCAGCATGGGCGACATCAAGCGTGTCGGCTCTGTGGGCTGGAAAACGATTGTTTACTACCTCTGCACTACCGTGGTGGCCATCGTCATCGGCCTGGCTTTCGCAAGCGGCGCCAAGGCGCTAAACCTGTTCCCTGTGCTGGAGGTCTCCGGCCTTGAATATGAGGCCAGCAGCTCCAGCGTTATGGACGTGATCGTGAACATCTTCCCCTCGAATATGTGGGCCAGCTTCACGGACGCCAATATGCTCCAGGTCATCGTAATCGCCCTGTTCCTCGGCGCGGGCATCCTGATGGCCGGGGAGAAAGCAAAGCCCTTTGCCACCTGGATTGACTCCGTCTATGCGGTGATTATGAAGATTATGATGATGATCATCAAAATCACCCCCATCGGCGTTTTCTGCCTGATGTGCAACGTGGTGGCTGTGAACGGCCCCTCTATTGTCGGCTCCCTGTTCCTGGTCATCCTGGTTGCCTATCTCGCCTATATCGTTCACTTCCTGGTGTGCTATGGTGTTTCCGTCAGGTGCCTGTCCGGCAAGAAGTTCGGCCAGTTCGTCAAGGGCATTTGGCCGGCCATGAGCGTGGCCTTCACCACCACCTCCTCCGCCGCTACGCTGCCTCTTACCATCGAGTGCTCCAACGACATGGGCGCCGACCCGGAGGTCAGCGGCTTCGTCCTGCCCCTGGGCGCCACCATCAACATGGACGGTACCGCCATCTATCAGGGCGTGGCCGCCGTGTTCATCGCCACCTGCTACGGCATCGACCTGACCATCGGCCAGATGGCTATGATCGTCATGACCGCTACCCTGGCCTCTATCGGCACCGCAGGCGTTTCCGGCGCGGGCATGATTATGCTGGCCATGGTGCTGGAGACCGTGGGCCTGCCTGTGGAAGGCATTGCGCTGATTGCCGGTGTTGACAAGCTGTTTGACATGGGCCGCACTACCCTGAACATCGTTGGCGACTCCACCTGCGCTCTGTATATGACGAAGCTCGATCAGAAGCGTTCCGCCAAGAAGCTTGCCAAAGCCGGAGCCGCTGCCAGCGAGGAATAAGCCTTTAATCCAATAAAACAACTAAATCTCGCCTCCTCAGGGCGATAAATACACGGCGCTATGACGCTTGATAGCCGTGGATTTTGTACTCCAGGTGCATCAGCACAAGAGTACGGGATCCACGGATTTTTTATATGCAATGCAAATTGTGTCTCTCTGTCGCTTCGATTCCCATTTTCTTTTACACATAGTAATGCTCCCTCCATGTTCGACAGTGCTTTTTTCACTGTCTCTCATGAAGGGAGCATAGATGCCATTTCAGGCGGCTGTTTCCGTTTTTATCCCATAATTTCCTGTAAAAACGCTATGCTGTCCGCCACCATTTGCGGGGTAACAGTATGGGGGACGTCCTCATATATGCTAATAACTGCGTTTTCGTTTCCAGCCTCCTGGATGGCCTCTATAACATTCTGTGCGCCGGTGCTGCTGAAATAATAGTCCGCCGTGCCGATGGCCATAAAGATGGGAATGTCCGTGAAGGATTCCAGATTTTCCGTCACATCAAGGCCCTCGATGGTGGTATATTTCACCTGAGAGTATCCGGTTTCCTGCTGCTGGTAGACCACTCTGACACTGCTTCGCATGGTCGTCAGCCAAGCGATGCAGGAATCGTTCAGCCGTCCCTCGTTCCAGGCATCTGTATCACATATGCCGGAAATCGGCAGCAGCGCCGCCGGGGTATAGGAGCCAAGCTCCGCATAGACCCAGGTCTCAATGCCGCCCATGGAAAAGCCTCCCAGCACAAAATCCTCTGTAGAGACATCCGGCACGATGCCGTAGAACTCAACTACCTGGTCAATATCAGTGACCGTGACCAGCACGCTGGCCCAGTCGTCATAGAGGATGCCCTCCTCCGCCCGGTCGCCCTGAGCATAGGCGTCCATGGAAACCGCGTGATAGCCTGCGGCGGCGTAATCCTCCAGATAGGGCAGGACACTCTCCTTATCCAGCCCAATGCCGTGAAGGAACAGCAGCAGGGGCTTTTCCTCCCCATCGTCTATATAAACCTCCACCAGTGGGATGTCGTCCAATGTGATGGTGCGGGTCACAAAAGTACCTTCCTCTGTCTCTGAACGGGATTCCGTGTCCACAGACAGCTCCATAGCCCGTGTACGGCTGTTGATGTCCACTACATCATACAGGGACACCAGCGTGGTAGCCCCAAAGGTCAGACTGTTCGCCGTCAGGACATCGGAATCCTCTGTAGACGCCAGGGCTATGGCCTTTACCGCGGCCATGGCAGAGGAATCTTCCCCCTCCTCAGCCGAGGCGCGGATGCCATAGACACCCATCACGATGGCAGCGGACAACGCGAAAATCACAACACGCTCTAACCATTTCTTAGCCTTTTTCACGGGATACATGGCTGTCACCTCCGTTGTGATACCATGGTACAGCCCGTGAATGAAGCTAAAATGAACAAAAATGAAGTCTAGATTAAGTTTTTTTATTATTTCGGACGGTATTTCCTCGTTCTTGATATTACCGTCCCGGGAGGCTCTGCACCTCATCCAGAGGCATGGTGAAGACAAACTCGCTGCCCTTGCCCTCCTGGCTGGCGAGGTCGATGCGGCCTCCATGAAGCCGGGCAATCTGCTGGGCCATAGAGAGGCCCAGGCCGAGGCTTCCATCCTGATTTGCTCGGGCGGGATCCGCCTGATAAAAACGGTTCCATACCTTCTCCTGGTCAGCTCTGGAAATGCCGATGCCATCGTCCCTCACGGAGAGGTATGCGACCTCATCCCCGGCGGACAGCGTGACCCAGATGTGGCCCCCGGCCCGGCCATATTTATAGGCGTTGGTAACAAGATTCTGAATAAGACTCATGATAAGCCCGGAATCCGCCCGCACGAATATATTCGGCTGTATATGCGGGATAAGGGTGATGTCCTGCCGGTTTACTCTGGGCTGCTCCTGGCAGATGGCCTCCGTCAGCTCAGAGAGGTCAATCCGCTCAATTTGCAGTCTTTCCGTTCCCTGTTCCCGGCGCGTATAGGCCAGGAGCGTTCCAATGAGCGCGGACATCTTCCGCCCCTGCCGCTCGATAACGGACAGGCTTTGCAGGAAATCCTCCCGCTCCTCCGCTGTCTTTTCCGCCAGCTCGCACTCCGCCAGTATGACCGCCGTGGGCGTTCTAAGCTCATGCGAGGCGTCACTCGTGAACTGCCGTTCCGCCTGGAACGAGCGTTCCAGCCTGTCCAGCATCCCGTTGATAGTTCCGGCCAGCTTATGTATCTCATCCTGTCCCCGCCCCACGTCAATGCGGCGGGAAAGATCCTCTCCGCCGGATATTTCCCGGGCAGAGGCATCTATCTCGCGGATGGGGTCAAGGGCCTTTTTCGCCATAATCCAACCGCCTAGGGCCGCCAGCAGCACCAGCAGCGGCAGCGCAACAAACATCATTGGCCCGACCGTGTTGACGGTGTCCGCTGACAGCAGGCCCATCAGCCAAACGCCGTCCGTCTCAGGATCGCCGCTGGCAGAAGGTTCCCCGCTGGCGGCGGAGAGGAGCATCACGCTGCCGCTTCCCCCAGCCGACAGCAGCTGGACAGTATAAACCGTGTCACTATAAGCAGTGGTATCCGCCTGCGTCTCCCCCGCATCGTCTCCATTGTTTTCCGGAACGGCGTCCGTGGACGAGCCATCTGCCCCGGACACCTCGCCGCTGGCATCCCCGGCGGAATCGGCAAGCTCACCGCTGGCCTCGCCGCTTGCGCTGCCTGTACCGTCGGTCTCTCCTGCGACCTCGCCGCTGGCCGCACTGCCAGCAC
>JAJQHT010000224.1 GCA_021199595.1 Oscillospiraceae bacterium | reverse complement strand
CTTCACCGCCTCCATCGCCACGCGGGAGATGTCCCCCAGGCCGCGCCCGGCCAGATAGTTCAGGCCGTCCGCGTCGCCCATGGAAAAAGGCACCTCATAGTCCCGCAGGGGCCGCTCGAAGCTGACCACCGTCTCCATCAGGGTACGCGGCCCCTCCTGGATATACTGGCCCATGGAGTGAAGATCCGCGTTATATTCCACCGATGCGGGGTAGATGCCCACGCCGTTTTTGCCCTCGCTCTCGCCAAAAAGCTGCTTCCACCACTCCGCCATATAGCGGAAGGACGGCTCGTAGCTCGCGAGAAGCTCGATGGTTTTGCCCCTCGCGTAAAGCGCGTTGCGCGTCGCGGCGTACTGCCAGGCGGGGTTATCCGCGCTGCGCTGGTCAAGGTCATACATCGCCTCCGCCGCCGCGCCAACCAGGGTCTGCACATCGCACCCGGCGGCGGCCAGGGGCAGCAGCCCCACGGCGGACAAAACGCTGTACCGCCCGCCGACGTCGTCCGGGACGACAAAGGTGTCGTAGCCCTCGTTGTCCGCAATGGTTTTCAGCACGCCCTTCGACGCGTCCGTGGTGGCGTAGATGCGCTTTTTTGCGGCTGCGCCGTATTTTTTCTCCAGCAGGCCGCGGAACACCCGGAAGGCCACGGCAGGCTCCAGCGTCGTGCCGGATTTCGACACCACGTTCACGGAGAAATCCCGGTCGCCCAGGCGCTCTATTTTGTCGTTCAAATCGTCCGCGGAAAGGCCGTTGCCGGCGAAAATGACCTCCGGCCCGTTTTTCGGGCGTATCAGCTCAATGCCCGCGCGGGCGCCGAGATAGCTGCCGCCGATGCCCACCACAACAAGCACCTCGCTGTTGTCGCGGATGCGCTCCGCCGCAAGCTGTATCTTTTTCAGCTCCTCGCCCTGTACCCGGCGGGGAAGCTGCCGCCAGCCGGTGAACTCCGCGCCCGCCCATATGCCGTCCGCCAGAGCCTTGTGCGCCAGGGAAGCGGCGCCATAGTCCGGCCCCGCGCTGTCCAAAAATCCCAGCGCGCCGGAAAGATCGACCTTTACCATATGAAACGACCTCCTGCGTATTTCAATAACACTTCATCATTGCGTCATTATTATATCGCAGGAGGCAGGGTTTTTCAAGCGTGTTTTTTTCGTCAGGTGGGGCGGAGTATAAGAATTATGGAGCTTTTTTCGCCAAAAATGGGGAATCTATACCTCCTTCCGCCCAATCAGCGCGCCAATCAGGCTGCCGTAGATGTCCCAAAGGCTCAGCCGCTCCACAGCCTCCGAGGCCACAATATTAATCTGCGCCAGCACCGTTTCCCCGCTGTAGACGGTCAGCGTCCCGAGGCTCTGCCCCGCGTATACCGGCGCGGCCACGGATTCCACCAGGGCGAGGTCATAGCTCAGGTCTGAAAGCGTTCCCTTCTCCTCCAGGATATACTCGTTTCCCTCGTACACCGGCTGGACGCTGTCCGCCGTTCCCAGCGTGACGGGCACCGGCGGCAGCGCCTCACTGGGCCGGAGGGAGGCCAGGTCATAATTTGCGAAGGCGTAGCTCAAAAGCGTTTTGGCGTCCTCAAATCTGTCCGCCGAGGTATCCGCGTGGAGCACTACGGCGATATACTCCACCCCGTCCCGCTCCGCCGTGGCCGAAAGACAGTACATGGCCTTGGACGTAAAGCCGGTTTTCAGGCCTGTGGCCCCGTCATAGTAATAAATCAGCTTATTGGTGTTCGAGAGACCAAACTCCCCGTCCCGGATGGTGTCCATCCAGATGGTCGTATAGTCCTTTATCATGTCGTGGCTGATGAGCGCGCGGCTCATCAGCGCGATGTCATAGGCGGAGGTATAGTGCTCGTCATCGTCCAGCAGGCCGGTGCAGTTCGTGAAATGGGTATCCTCCATCCCCAGCTCCGCCGCCCGCTGGTTCATCCGCTGCACAAACGCCTCCTCCGTGCCGGCAATAAGCTCCGCCAGCGCCACGGCGCAGTCGTTCGCGCTGACCACCGCGACGCATTTGAGCATCTCGTCCACGGTCATCTGCTCCCCCTGTTCCAGCCATATCTGGCTGCCGCCCATGGACGCGGCGTTGGCCGAGGCCGTCACCACGGTATCCAGCGATATAGTCCCCGCCTCTATGGCCTCCGCCACCAGCAGCATGGTCATCACCTTGGTGACGCTGGCCGGAGAACAGTGCGCGTGGGATTCCTTTTCATAGAGCACCTCGCCGGTGGAGCTTTCCATCAGCACCGCATAGGGCGCGGATATGGTTATATCGTCCCCTGCCAGCGTCTCCACCGCCAGCGCCGGTTCCGCCAGCAAAACGGCGGCCAGTATCACCGCCAATAGCTTTTTCATGAATTACACCCCCATACCCAATGGATATGGGGGCTTTTCCAAAATTATGACGGCTTTTCCACCTTCACCCCGGCAGATGCAGCGTGAAGCGGCTGCCCACGCCGGGGGCGCTGTCAAGCGTCATATAGCCGCCGTGGGCCTGGGCAATCTGCCGCACCATCGAAAGGCCAAGGCCGGCGCCGCCCTCGTCGCCGCGGGATGTGTCCACCTGATAGAAGCGCTGCCAGACCTTTTCCTGCTCCTCCGGCGGGATGCCGATGCCGTCGTCCCGCACCTCCAGGAGCGCCTCCCCGTCCCGCCGGCAGACGGACACCCACACATGGCCCTCCGGGCGGCCATATTTCAGGGCGTTGTCAATGAGGTTCGCCGCAAGCCGCCCCATCAGCGCCGGATCCGCCTGAACCGTCACCGGCGCGGGGCAGTCTATCTCTACTCCCTGATAATCCTGCTCCTGGCAGAGAGACCGCACCAGCTCTCCCAGCTCCACCGGCTCCGGCTTTGCAATCTCCGTGCCCTGCTCCAGGCGCGTCATGCTCAGAAGCTGGGCAATCAAATCGCTCATCCGCACCGCTTGGCGGTGTATCATGGTGATGGTCTCCTCCCGCTCCTCCGGGGTCTCGTCATACTTCTCCGCGTACTCGCAGGCCCCTTTTATAATGGAGACTGGCGTGCGAAGCTCATGGGAGGCGTCGGCAGTGAATTGCTTTTCCGCCTCAAAGGATCGCTCCAGCCGCTGAAACAGCTGGTTAAATGTGTCCGCGAGGCGGGTGAACTCGTCCCGGCCGGGCGGCAGGGCGATGCGCTGGCTCAAATCGCTTGCCTCGCTGATGGCCGCCGCCGTGGCGGAAATGCTGTCCAGGGGCTTAAAGGATTTCCGCACGATGATATAGCTCCCCGCCGCAGCCAGCACCAGGAAGGCCGGCAGGGCAATAAGCGCCACGGTGATGAGGTTTTCCGCCGTCTGCTCCGTGTCCGGCGCGGCCATCACGCCGCGAATCCAGACGCCGTCCTCCCAGCCGGAGGCCAGCCACAAATCCATCACGAGATAATCCTGCTCCCCCACGGAGACCGTCCTGGTCACACCATTTTGAAGCGCCTCCGACGCGCCCGTGAAGGCCACGGGTATCTGCCCGGCCAGAAGCGTCTCCGACTGGCTGTAGATAAGCGTGGTGACGCCGCTGTGGTAATAGCTGAATCCCTCGTCTACGGATAGCACGCCGTCCGTGTAGCTGACCTGCTGGAGGTTGCTCTGCACCGTCTGGGACAGCTCCCGCATGGCGGTCTGCATGGCCACCGTGCTGCTGATGAACAGCATAAAGCCCATCAGCAGCAGCGCGAGGGCCAGCATCAGCGCCGTGAGCCACAGCGTGATGCGCAGCTTAACGGAAACATGGTTCATTGTCCGTCCTCCCGCAGCACCCAGCCCACGCCCCGGATGGTGTGCAGCAGCTTGCGCTCCCGACCTCCGTCTATTTTCTTCCGCAGGCGGCTCATATAGACGTCTATATTATTAGAATTGCCGGAATACTCATAGTTCCATATCTGGTTTTCCAGCTGCTCCCGACTCAGCACCGCCCCTGCGTGGCGTATCATATATTCAAGGATGGTGAACTCCTTCGGCAGGAGCTGGATGTCCTCCCCACCGCGAACAGCTGTGCGCCGCTCGACATCCACAGTCAGGTCGCCCACAGTGAAGCGGTTCACCCGGCTGCCCGTCCGCTGGCGGGTCATGGCCCGGATGCGGGCCAGAAGCTCGTCAAAATCAAAGGGCTTGATAAGGTAATCGTCCGCCCCCAAATCCAATCCCTTCACCCGGTCGGCCACAGCGTCCCGCGCAGTGAGAAACAGCACCGGGGTATCGTCCCCCTTGTCCCGCAGGCGCTGCAAAAAGCCGTATCCATCCAGCCGGGGCATCATCACATCCAGGATAATGCCGTCATACTCCGCCCCCAGCAGATGATCCAGCGCCTCCTCTCCGTCAAAGCAGCCGTCCACGCTGTACCCTGCCTTCGTCAGCGTCTTTACGATAAGGCGGTTCATATCCTTCGCGTCCTCTACCACCAATATGCGCATCCTTCGCACCTCCTTTTTCGCTTGTGGAGATTATAACATATTCAGGCGCGGCGGACAAGGCGCAGCTCGCAGCCTCTCCCTTATGTTTTTCTGATTGACAACAGCTCCATACTGTGCTAATATGCTTTGAAGTTCAAAGTAATTTTTCAATCTGGCACTGCCCGCCTGTGAATACAGATTCTGATTCTGGAGAGCACTATGACCAAAGCGCAGGAGAAAAAGCTGAACGATTTTTTCGTTCATGATTTTAACAAAATCAACAACCTGGAAAACCAGGCTCTGCGGCGTATTGGGGCCAGGAACCTGTCCGTCAAGGAGATTCATGTGCTGGAGGCAGTCAGTGAGCAGGCCCAGCGGGGCCAGAACACCATGTCCGCCATCGCGGAGAGCCTCTCCATCCAGACAAGCACCCTGAGCACCTCCGTCAGAACCCTTGTGCGCAAGGGCTATCTGACCCGGCAGAACGGAGTGCAGGACAGGCGGCAGGTCTATATCACCCTGACCGAAAAGGGCGAGGCCGCCAACCGGGCGCACAGCCAGTTTCACGCCCAGATGGTACACAGCGCCGCCGCGCAGTTCAGCGACGAGGAGATAGAGCTTCTCACGCAAATGCTTGAACAGCTCGACCGCTTTTTCGCGGAAATGCTTGAGCTGGGCGAGGGCCGGGGGAACGCCTCCGATGACACAGACACATCTGCTGTATTATAATATAGAAACACACAGGAAAGGATTTTTGATTTATGGCAATCCGTTTTTTGACTGATTCTACCTCCGACATTCTCCCGGACGAGGCTGACCAAAGGGGCATAATCGTCGTCCCCCTGAAGGTGCTTTTTGGGGAGGAGTCCTACCGGGACAACGTGGATATTACACATCCGGAGTTTTTCGATAAGCTGGAAAAATCCAAGGTATTTCCTACCACAAGTCAGCCCTCCCCGGCGGACTTCCTGCCCTATTTCGAGCAGGCACAGGAGCAGGGAGACACCCTGATTTGCCTGCACATTTCCGCCGTGCTCAGCGGCACCATGCAAAGCGCGCAGATTGCCAAGGAAATGTGCGGCTATGAAAAAATATACATCATCGACTCCAAGGAGGCCATCATTGGCCTGCGGATGCTGGTAGACCTGGGCATTTATCTCCGCGACCATGGCAGCACAGCAGAGGAGATCGTCGCAGAGCTTGAAAGCGCGAAAGACCGCGTCCGCCTGTTTGCCGTGCTGGACACGCTGGAATATCTCCACAAGGGAGGCCGCCTGTCCACCGCCGTCACGGTGCTTGGTACGCTGCTGAAAATTAAGCCTCTGGTCACGTTAAAGGACGGTCTTCTGTCCGTCATGGGAAAGGGCCGGGGCACCAAGGACTGCATCCGCCTTCTGCTGGAAATGGCGGGCGACGATTTGCACCAGGACACCCGCCTGCCCGTGTACTACGGCTTCACCCGTGATCCAAGCCTGTGCTATCAGCTGAAAGCGGCCACGGACGCGAAATATAACCTGACCGACACCAGCATTTATTCCGTCGGCGCGGTCATAGGCGCCCACGTCGGCCCAAACGGGGCGGTATTCGGCTACATCGAGGCCCCGTGAAAAACTCTTACCGCAAAAAGGATGGGACGTCACTCACAGCGTCCCATTATACTGACAGATAACAAGGATCGGCCGGTCGTCACAAAAAATGTTACGACCGGCCGGCATTCATTTTTTATTTGCTATTCAAATTGCTTCCCCAAACAGCAAGCTCCGAAAGAATGGGAATCAAAGACCGTACTGCATCGGTAATTTCGTACTCAACGCGAATGGGAACCTCCATATACTCTGTTCTCTTTACAAGACCATCATCCTCAAGTTCTTTTAGAGACTTGGCAAGCATC
>JAJQHT010000315.1 GCA_021199595.1 Oscillospiraceae bacterium | reverse complement strand
TAATAGTACTCATTGGAGGAGGAGGCCAGAAACGCGGGCGCAATCACCAGCACAAAGGCCACCGTCAGCGGGATCGTAAGCTTGTGTATGACCCGGCCCATGCCCGCCAGCCGAAGCTTTGGCGTGCGGTGGCGCAGCCGATCCGTCAGGCGGTACACGGTCAAAAGCAGCGCAGGGGTAAACAGAAACACGGTAATCAGACTTATCGCCACACCCTTGGCCAGCGCCAGCCCCAAATCGGCCCCCAAGCGGTACTGCATCAGCACCAGGGCAAGAAAGCCGATGACCGTCGTAAGACCGCTGGACAGGATGGAATCCGTGGAGCGGCACAGCGCCGTCACCATGGCCTCCTGCACGTTTTCTGTCTCCTCCCGGCACTCGTCAAATCGGTGGAGCAGAAATACGGAATAGTCCAGGGACACCGCCATCTGCAATATGCTCCCCGCCGCGTTCGTGACAAAGGAGATCTCCCCAAAAATCAGGTTCGTTCCGGCGTTAATGACGACCGCCACCACAAGACCTGCCAGCACCAGAAACGGCTCCAGCCAGGAGCTGGTGGTCAGAAACAGCACCACCATGGCGAAGGCCACGCCAAAGATGGCCACACGGCCTACCTCCGCCGTAGTGCTTGTTTCAGACATGGCCGTGGATACGGCGCTGCCCGTCATGGCGTTTTCATCGCCGATCACGGCGCGGATTTCCTCCACGGCGGAAATATAATCGTCCTCTTCCCCGATGGTGAGGGTAAGCAGGGCGGCGCTGTCTTTATAGTAGGTCTCCACCGTATCCGTGTCCAGTGTCGCCAAAGGCGCGGTAATGTCCACCGCGTCATCCAGCCAGGTAACGGAAACGACTCCGTCCACCGCTTCGAGGCGCTCCTTATATTCCAGCGCCTCCGGGATGGTCACGTCGTAGAGCATCACACGGACGTTGGGAATACCGCCGGAAAATTCCTCCTCCATCACCTCCAGGGATACGGTAGAGACGGAGTCCGCCGGGAGATAGTCGTTTACGTCGTAGTTTACGCCCACCTGTCCTTGCAGCACAAGGCACACCGCCGCCGCCAGCAGAAACAATACCAGAATAAGCGTTCTGTGCTTCACCGTCGCCGTATAGAATCGTTTCATCGGCCATCCCTCCGCTTATATCAATGTCTGCATTATATCCCCTCAGGGCAAAAAAATCATTGAACACCTGGCCCTCCTGTGTAAGAGGCGGAGGGAGTATCAACAAAAATTGACATAGATAAAAAGGACAGTCCCAAACGAGCGTTTTGGGACTGTCCGCGATTTATGAAAGCTTCATATAATATTTTCCCAGCGCCTTAATCTCCGCCGGGCCGAGGCCGATAGACTTTTCAAGATAGGCATGGGCCGAGCCGTATGCTTCCTCCAGACATTGAAAATAGAGGGCGATGTTCTCCTGAAAGACCAAAAGCACCTCTTTTGCAAGGGCCAGCTCCTCCGGTGCGGGGTTTTTCGCCCGGAGGGCGTCCATGCGGCGCTCCATGGCCCGGTTGGTCAGCATATATTCCGCCGCGATGGCGGGCCGGTCAAAGCCCAGCGCCGTCAGCAGCAGGGCCGCCGCCACACCGGTGCGATCCTTGCCCTGGGTGCAGTGGAACACCACAGGCCGGCCCGCCGCCCGCAAAAGGCAGGCAAAAAACTCGGTATAGGCGTTTTTGGACTCCTCCGACTGCGCGAGATAGCGGTACAGGGTCTGGAACTCCTCATGGGCCTGGGCCGCCGTGATCTGCGATATGGGAATGCCGAACAGCGTTCCCAGATCCGCCACGGCGGGCAGGTGCAGATTTTCCGCCCCGGGCACGGCCCTGTCCGGCTCCCGCTCCCGCTCCGACACATCCCGGAGGTCTATCACGGCGCAAACGCCCATGCTCTCCAGCCGGGCCAAATCCCTGTCCGTGGCCCGGCCCAGGTGTCCGCACCGCAGCAGCGCGCCATCCCGCAGCGAGGCCCCGTCCTCCCGCACCAGGCCCCCCATATCCCGAAAATTCTCAATCCCCTCAAAGGTCAGAAGCATCTATGTAAAAAATCCTTTCTCTGTGTGTTATTCGCCGTCTCGCGCCTCATAGGTCTGGCAGTACGCCTTTATACAGCAGTGCTCGCACTTCGGCGCTCTGGCACTGCATACGGAGCGGCCATGGTAGACGACGCGGTGGCAGAAATCAGAGCATTCCTCCGGTGGAAGGATGGCCCGGAGGGCGGTCTCTATCTTGGCCGGATCCTTCATGTCGTCCACCAGCCCCAACCGGTTGGACAGGCGAATGCAGTGGGTGTCCACCACCACGCTTCCCGGCTTGTGGTATACGTCCCCGAGGATGAGGTTCGCGCTCTTGCGGCCCACGCCGGGGAGCTTCAATAAATCCTCCATATTGTCCGGCACCACGCCGCCGAAGTCCTCCACCAGCATTTTGGCGGCCCCCACGATGTCCCGGGCCTTGCCGTGATAAAAGCCGCAGGAGTGGATATACGGCTCCACCTCCTCCGCCGTGGCCTGGGCCATGACTTCCGCGCTGGGAAATCGCTGAAACAGCGCCGGGGAGATTTTGTTCACCCGCTCGTCCGTACACTGGGCCGCGAGGCGCACCTGCACCAGCAGCTCCCACGCCTCCGTATGGTTCAGCGTACAGTCGGCCAGCGGATATTCCCGCGCCAGCCCCTCCAATATCCCCCGCACCTGCTCCGGCGTCCGCATATGTATCTTACGCCCTTTCTCTCTGTAGTATGGACAGCGTCCAAAAGAAATCTTACCACGGACAGTTGCAAATTCCAAGCAGTTTTTATATAATTTAAGGAAACACTAAAAGGAGGTGCCGTCGATGTATCGGCCTTTGGCGGATGAATTTCGGCCGCAGGAGCTGGACGAGGTGACGGGGCAGGCTCATATTCTGGGGCCGGACGGGATGCTGCGCCGTATTGCGGACAGCGGGCATATTCCCAACATGATATTTTATGGCCCCTCCGGCACGGGCAAGACCACGGTGGCCAGCATCATCGCCCGGCGCACCAACCGGCCTCTCCGTCGGCTGAACGCCACCACCGCGGGCCTCGCGGACATCAAGGCCATCATTCAGGATTTGGACACCCTTCTGGCCCCGGAGGGCGTGCTGCTGTATCTGGACGAGATACAATACTTCAACAAAAAGCAGCAGCAGTCCCTGCTGGAGTTCATCGAAAACGGCAAGATAACCCTGATTGCCGCCACCACGGAAAATCCCTATTTCTGCGTATTCAACGCCATATTGTCCCGCAGCACGGTGTTTGAGTTCAAACCCCTGACGGCGGAGGACGTGAAAAAGGCCATGGAGCGGGTACTCCGGCTCCTGTCGGAGCGGGACGGCGTCTCCATAGATCTGGAGGACGGAGTGCTGGACTACATTGCCTCCGCCTGCGGCGGGGACGCCCGAAAAAGCCTGAACACCCTGGAGCTTCTATACAGCACCGCCCGGCCCGGAGCGGAGGGCCTGCTGTTCACCATGGAGGACGCGAGGGCCGTCACCCAGCGCAGCGCTATGCGCTATGACCGGGACGGAGACGAGCATTTCGACATCCTCTCCGCCCTGATGAAATCCATGCGCGGCTCCGACCCGGACGCCGCTGTTCACTATCTGGCCCGGTTTTTGGAGACCGGCGACCTGCTGGGGGCCTGCCGGCGGATTTTATGCTCCGCGAGCGAGGACATTGGCCTCGCCTATCCGCTGGCCGTTCCCATTGTAAAGGCCTGCGTGGACTCCGCCTTACAGCTCGGCCTGCCGGAGGCGCGGCTGCCTCTGGCGGAGGCGGTCATATTCCTCGCGACCTGCCCCAAATCCAACACCGGCTGCATGGCCATCGACCAGGCCATGGCGGACGTGCGGGCCGGGAAGGCCGGCCCCATCCCCCGGCATCTGCAAAACGTCCACGCGGACGGCACCGGCTTTGAGCGGGAGCAGGGCTATCTTTACCCGCACAACTACCCGAACCGCTGGGTGCAGCAGCAATACCTGCCGGACACCCTGAAAAACGCCCGCTATTACGAATACGGAGACAACAAAACCGAGCAGGCCGCCAAAAAATACTGGGATCTGGTCAAGGGCCAGGGCTGAGCTTATAAAACTCTGCCCTTCGCGGTGGCAATGATTTCCCTGGCTCGCAGCACCTGGTCGGTGCGGACGTTCACGGTGAGCCTTGCCTTGCCCGCTGCGGCGGCGCTACGCTCCATGACGGCGCGAGAGTTCAGCACGGCGGCGTATACCTCCCCCGGCGGGATGCCGTCGGTCATGGCAAGGCCATAGGACGGACTCATGTCCACGAGCGGCATATCCGAGGCGGCGGAACGCTCTGGGGCCTTCAGCTCCGCGATGGAATACTCGATGCCGCCCCGCCGCAGGCGCATGAGGGCAAGGTCTGCCCCGTCCCTGTCGTCAAACACCGCAGTCAGTTGCGTTGTCATATACGATTCCCCCTCAATTCATTATATAATTAGCTTATCCCAAATCAAGGAGGTTCATACCTATGCGTTACGAAGGCGATATTTACCGTCCCCCAGGGGAGTGGAAGAGCTATCTGCTCCAATGCACGGTGGGCTGCTCCAACAACACCTGCACCTTCTGCTCCATGTATAAATCCAAGCGTTATCATGTCCGGCCCCTGGAGGACGTGCTGGAGGACATACAGATGGCTCAGACCACCTGGTACAAGAACACGGAGACCGTTTTCCTCTGCGACGGGGACGCCATCAACCTGCCCATGGACTATCTTCTCACCGTCCTGAAGGCGCTGTACGACGCCTTCCCCCATCTGCGCCGGGTGACGACCTATGCCGGACCCCTGTCCACCCTGCGGAAGACCCCGGAGGAGCTTCGGATAATCCGGGAGGCCGGCCTGCAAAGAACCTATCTCGGCGTGGAGACCGGGGACGACGCTCTTCTCAAGCACGTCCACAAGGGCGTGGGCGCGGACGGGATGCTCCGGGCCGGGCAGGCCCTGGTGGAGGCGGGCTTTGACCTCTGGGCCATCATCATCACCGGCCTGGAGGGCGGCGGACGGGAGGCGCTGGAGCGAAACGCCGCCCTGACCGCCCAGATGATAAACCAGATGAAGCCGAAGCACTTGTCCTCCATGACCCTGATGGCGATAGAGGGCACCCCGCTCTATCAAGAGGTGGAGGAGGGGAAGCTCACCCTGCAAACGCCCTTTGAGACCCTTTTGGAGACAAGGGAGCTGGTGCGCCAGATAGAGCTGTCCGGCCTGCACTATACCTCCAACCACGCCTCCAACTATCTTCCCATCAAATGCACCCTTAAAGAGGACAGGGAAAAGGTCATGGCAGAGCTGGACGACATCATCCAAAAAGAGGACACCTCCCGCCTGCGGGACGAAATGTACAGAGGGCTGTGAGGGCAAGCCCCCGCGCAGCCAGGACGGAAACAACACGTTAAAGGAGACAGACAGCAGCATGAGCATACAGGCCATGTATCAGCGCCTGGGAATCAGCCAGGCGGTATACGACTTCGGGCAGGAGATACTCACCGGCCTGGGGGCTAGGTTCGAGGAGATAGACCGGCGGGCAGAATATAACCAGGCGAAGGTGCTTTCCGCCATGGGGGAGAACCGGGTCAGCGCCCCATGCTTCGCCCAGACCACGGGCTATGGCTACAACGACATGGGCCGGGACGTGCTGGAAAAGGTATACGCGAGTACATTTCACACCGAGGCGGCTCTCGTCCGCCCCCAGATTACCTGCGGCACGCACGCCCTGGCCGTGGCGCTGAGCGCCAATCTCCGCCCGGGGGACGAGCTGCTCTCTCCCGTGGGCGCGCCCTATGACACGCTGGAGGAGGTCATCGGCATACGCCCCTCCCGCGGCTCCCTGGCGGAATACGGCATTTCCTACCGGCAGGCGGATTTGCTGCCGGACGGCAGCTTCGACTATGAGGCCATCCGCCAGGCCATCAACAGCCGCACCAGGCTCATCACTATCCAGCGCTCCAAGGGCTACGCCACACGTCCCTCCTTTTCCGTGGAGCAGATTGGCGAGCTTATCGCCTTTTGCAAGTCCGTGAAGCCGGACGTGCTGTGCATGGTGGATAACTGCTACGGTGAGTTTGTGGAGACCATTGAGCCGTCTGACGTGGGCGCGGATATGACCGTCGGCTCTCTCATCAAAAACCCCGGCGGGGGCCTCGCGGCGGCGGGCGGCTATATCTGCGGCACAGCGGACTGCGTGGAAAACTGCGCCTACCGGCTCTCCGCCCCGGGCCTGGGGCAGGAGGTGGGAGCCAATCTCGGCCAGATGCCCGCCATGTTC
>JAJQHT010000223.1 GCA_021199595.1 Oscillospiraceae bacterium | reverse complement strand
TGCAGCTGAAATAGCCAATCCTCATACCGAGCGGCACGTGCAGGCCGCGGCTTTCGCGGGCCCCCAGGGTCACCCCCAAAAGCTGACCCACGGGCATAAAGCCCACATTCACCCCGGTGAGAAACAGCACGAGTCCCACATAGGTATACACAAACCCCGCAGCAATACGGGCCAGCTGCCGCCGGTGGAAACGGCGGAAAATCACCTGAAACAGCAGGAACACCGCCAGGATAGGCGCCAGGGCCACGGCCACCTCCCGGCCATATTCCGGCAGGGCCTGGATAAATGCAGCAGCCGCCTGCCTGGTGGTGGTAATCTCCACGACGGAGACAGAGGTATAGCTGACGCTGTCCGGCTGATAAAATATCCCGAGCAGCAGCACGGACAGAATAGGCCCAATGCTACACATGGCCACCAGGCCGAAGCTGTCGGTGATGGAGTTCTTGTCGCTTCGGAGAGAGGCAAGGCCCACGCCCATGGCCATGATAAACGGCACCGTGATAGGCCCGGTCGTAACGCCGCCCGCGTCAAAGGCGGCGGGGATGAAGGTGTTCGGCGCAAAATAAGCGAGGACGAACACCAGAAGATAAAAGACTGCCAGGCAGATGGACAGCGGTATCTTCAAAAGCATACGCAGCTCCGCGAAAGCCAGAAACAATCCCACGCCCACGGCCACCGTGATGGTAAGCACCCGGTTCGGCACAGCGGGCATCTGCTCCGCCAGGACGGTCAAATCCGGCTCCGCCAGGGTTATCAGGATTCCCAGCACAAAGCAGACCAGCAGCGGCACAACGATTCTTTTTGAATGGCTCATCTGAACGCCGATGCCCTCCCCCATAGGGGTCATGGCCATGTCCGCGCCCATGGTGAACAAGCCCATGCCAAACACCACCATGACCGCCCCAAACAAAAACAGCACCAGCGTCCCCGCGTTCAGCGGGGCGATGGTGACGCTTATAACCAGGACGATAGCGGTAATCGGCAGCACCGACGCCACGGATTCCAATACTTTCTCTCTCAACAACTGCTGATTGCGCCCCAAAACAACCTCTTTTCCCGCGCCGCGCCCCAGGGCCGGGACACGGTATGAACATAAATTCTTATTGATACAAGTATAGCATATAAGAAAAACTTTTTCAACCGTGCTATAGGCCAGAGAGCCGGATCGGGAAACGGGGCGCTAGTCACCCATCAGCGAGGCGAGCAGGGCCGCGCAGCCGGACTGAACATCCTGCCAGGTGGCCTCGAAATCGCCCGTATACCAAGGGTCGGCCACATCCCTGGGGTGAGATGTAAAATCCAGCAAAAGGCAGAGCTTTCCCTCTCTGTCGTTCCACAGACGGCGCATATTGCGCAGATTTTCCTGATCCATGCCAACCAGCAGGTCGAAGGCGTCATAATCCTCCCGCCGGATCTGCCGGGCAGTCTTTCCCGCGCAGGAAATTCCATGCTCCGCTAGCTTTCGCCGGGCCGGCGGATACACAGGATTCCCCAGCTCCTCCCGGCTGGTAGCCGCGGATTCAATATAAAGCGCCTCCTCCAGCCCCGCCTTTTTTACCATATCCTTCATCACAAACTCCGCCATCGGACTTCTGCATATATTGCCGTGGCAGATGAATAGTATTTTCTTCATCGATTTTTAGTCCTTCGTATTAGGGTGATAATGATTCTCAACAAGTCCTAATTTTTTACTGCAAATAATTCGACTGAATATATTTCTGCAATTCCTCTACGCTTGTATAATAACGGTAGCCGTATTTACTTACCATAGCCTGCGTTTCGGCGGTTTCGTTAAGTAGAAGCGCCAGCGGTGTACTCAGACCGTCCTGTACTCCATGAGGCCAGGCCAAGTCGATAATCGCGGTCACGTTACCGCTGTCATCAAGCAGTTCATGGTTATTTACGCCCTCGTCAAGCCCATGGGCAGCCATCCAGGCGGACATCGCTTCGATTTCCTCCTCCTCGGGGCACGGGGTAGCATATGCCTTTGCAGAAAAATCCTGAATAGCGGCTTCCGCAAGCTGTCCGTTATAAAGGGCTTGCAGCAATTTATTCGCAGCCTGCGCCAAAAGGATACGCCTTTCCTCCAGAAACTTTTCGTAATTTTCCAGCTTCCAAAGCGCCGGATCCGTTGGAATCCAGTGGGTATCCATTGCGCCCGGGCATTTCGCGCGATATTCCGGAATATAATCGTCTGGGCTTCGGTTTGAGATGGCAATGTTCGTTTCCTTGGTCAAAAAAGCATAATTCGCCAAGGAATTTACAATAGATTTGCTCTTTCCGGCTTTATACAGCAGATCCTTGGGGAAAATATGATGCACTTCCAGCGAGGAGTTCTTTCCTAGTAGATTGCTGCTCAATTCCAGATTCGTTCCCCAGTCACGGGAATGATTCGTCCTTGTCAGAAGATAGAGCAGCGGATAGAAACGCGCCCCTGTACTCCAGCCCCAAAAATCCTCGGGCCGAATCGTCAAATCGCCTCTTGATTGCTTCAGCTGCCGGATAAGACCGTCAATTCCTTCTCCGCGGTTTATCGTATTTAAATCCTGCGCCAGCATACTTTCTGTAGAGCCGGCATAACGCCCCCACAGAAATGTGTGGACATACCAATACAGAAGCCTGTCCCATTCGCCGCTGCCTGAAAGCTTCCAGTTATTATAACGGAGATAGCCAATCATCGTAGCGATTGCAAACACACCGCCGAGAACCCGAGCATGATCCAAGCCCAGGCGCGTGCCGATATGATCCAGGCAAGTGCCAATCATTTCATCCGTTTTGGGTAGAGCTTTTTTCACCTCGTCGGATGGAATCTGACTCAAAGCATTGAAATATGGCTGCCCTGTCAAACAGACCGTAACACAGCGGAGAAGCCAATCCATCGTAAAATCATATCCAGCGGCCCTATATTTCGCAAGGATCTTTTTCATCTCATCGCGGGCCTGCGGCCATTCGCCGCAGATTTTTGCCAGCGCCAAATCACCCTTGCTCAGCTTTGTTCCGCCGCTGTTCACGTTGTTGAAAATTTCAACCACGACATCAATGGTTTTATCCGGGCCGGAAACGGTCTGGATATGAATATCCATACTTTTGATTGCATCGAGCCGGTTCAGTGCAGCCACATGGGAAATCCAAAACGGCACACTCTCCTGACATTCCTGCATCTTGTTCTGCATAAAAACAGACGCGCCCTGCTTCATTAGCTCAGTCACGCTGATCCACGCAGGGTCATTTTTCATTTTCGCCGCAAGATAAAACTCGAAGGTTTCATCCTCAACATTGAAATATAGCCCTGTAAAAGATTTTGTGTTCCCGTCAAAAAACTTGGGCGCTTCTCCGCGAATCACACCATAGAGAGACGTCATTCGCTGCTGTCCATCAAGAATCAAATTGACGTTTCCTGGCGTCAGCGGCCCGTCTCCGCGAGATATATCAGGGTCGGTGGCGGTATTCCAAACGAGCAGCTCACCAATCGGATACCCTCTATATAAAGAGTTCATTAATTTGCGAACCTGATCTCTGTTCCAGACATATCCACGCTGAAAAACCGGCATAGCATAACTGCCCAAATCAATTTGACTGAGAATCGTGTTAATATCCATACGTCTAATCTCCCCAGTTCCTAAACCGTCGTATTATCGCAGGCATAGAAAAGTCTTCCGCCGGAACCAGCTGCCCCGTTTCACTTCCATGCGCAAAATCATTGACATTATATTACCATACCGTGTCCCATACCGCAAGGCGTTTTCTGGCCGGTTTGTCTGTTGCGGCGGGAGGGGTGCTTATCATGGATTACACCGGCCGCAGGGGGTGTAGCCCTGGGCCAGGAGAGTCTCCCGGCTTCCGGTATAATCCTGCCGGTTGCCCGGGCTTATCTCCTCCACGGATGGACAGTTCGGCAGATGGAATTTCATGGAGCGGGTATTCAGCACATAGTCCGCCGCCTGCCCGTCTATGTCGGTTCCGGCTTCCCAGCTGTCCCCGGTGGCGTAATCTATTTCCACGCCGGGCTGCACGTTATAGGCATAGACGCAAAAGCAAACGCCATCGCCCATATCCTCCACCGACCAGCCCTCCATCAGGACGCCGGAGGCCAAAAGGTTTTCCTCCTCAAAGATGGGTGTGACCCGATAGAGGACATGATTCTCCGTATCCTCCACATACGCCGCCACCAGGTTTTCAAAGGGCAGCATTCCCTGGACGTTCATATAGCGGGTGCCGGTGATGAGATTTTTCTCGTTGTCGTTCTCTCCGGCCAGCTGAAAGCCAATCAGATGACAGCGGTTATAGAGATAACCTCCGTCCACAAAATCATAGGCGGCGGAGCGCCAGCCGGACGGCTTCACCTCGCTGATGTCCTCCCGCTCCTCTGTAGGCATCAGCTCGATGCAGATGTTGGCCCAGGCCATGCCGCAGCGTCCCAGCTCATCCAGGTCGCTGTAGCACTCAAAAGCCTGGGTGGTGTAATCCGCCTCGGTGAAATAGGGCTGGTTGCCGTTGACGGCAATATAAGGCTCCCCGTCATAGTCCGGGAGGGTGTCCAGCGTGACGACGGTCTCCGTCTGTTCGGTATCCGCTGACCCAAACATCCCGAAGTCCGGCAAATCGCAGCCCGCAAGCGTCACGGCCAGCAGCAAAGCCAGCAGGGCGGACAGCACCCGCTTCATATTCGATACACCTCCTCTATGAGCCGTCAACAGCAACCGGCGGCCATGCCGCAAAAGGGCAGCAGCCGCCGGCTGATAATATTGGATTATTTCGCCCCGCTGTTCCGTCTGGCGGCACGCGGCGCCGGGTTATGGACGGCGGGCCTTGGCGGACTTTGACGCGTCAGCTTTGGCTGATTGGGCGTCCTTGGCGGTTTTGGCAGTTTTGGTGGTTTTCGTGGTTTTTGCGGCGGCGGACGCTTTGGCCGTCCGTTTCCGGGGCTTTTTGGCCGGTGCGGCGGGGATTTCCAGTATCACAGACTCCAGTGGCCGCAGGTCAAATTCCAGGCGGTATTCTCTGCCGTCCGCCTCCTTCTGCTTTGCCTTTATGTTCAGGCTGTCGCCGTCAGGATAGGTCGTGAACACGCGTTTGTATGTGCCGGGAACGGGCACGCCCGCCACATAGCCGTCACGCTGCACCGGGGTATAGTTATGGATGAACACAAGCGCGTTGTTGTAATTCCAGGGATTGCGGCGGATATAGCTGAAAATGCTGCGCTCCGCGTCCTTATAATTTATCCACTCAAAGGTGGTATAGTCGCCGGTATCATCATACAAAACGGGGTAACGCTTATAGAGCGCGAGAAGCGCGCGCACGCAGTTCATAACGTCCCGATGCCACTCCTGGTCGGCCAGATGCCAGTCAATGCTTTTGCGAACGTCCCATTCGTTCTCCTGCGCGAAGTCCTGGCCCATAAAGAGCAGCTTTTTACCCGGAAAACCAATCTGCATGGTATAGCAGGTTTTCAGCCCGCCCATCTTGTCCATCATGTTCCCGGGGAATTTATTCAGCATGGAGCCTTTGCCGTAGACCACCTCATCATGGGAGAGCGGAAGGATGAATCGCTCGGTGAACGCATACATCAACACATTGGTGACAAGGTCGTGGTGATAGCGCTTATAGATGGGATCCTTGGCCATATAGCGCAGGGTATCGTTCATCCAGCCCATGTTCCATTTCAGGCCGAACCCCAGGCCGCCCTCGCTCACATCCCGGGTGACGCCCTCGATGGCGGAGGAGTCCTCGGCAATCATAAAGGCGCTGGTGCGCTGGCGAAGCTGGCTGTTGAGATGGCGGAAAAACTCCATGCTCTCAAGATTCAGCTCGCCGCCGTAAATATTGGGCCGCCACTGACTGCGGGAAAAATTATTATAGAGCATGGCGGCCACGGCGTCCACCCGCAGCGCGTCGATGTGATATTTATTGACCCAGAACAGGGCGCTGCCGATAAGAAAGTTTGAAACCTCCTTCTTCCCAAGGTCAAAGGCCAGCGTCCCCCACTCCGGGTATTCCGCCCGCAGGGGGTCGGCATATTCATAGAGCTTGCTGCCGTCAAACTCGGCCAGGCCGTGCTCATCTCGCGGAAAATGGGCGGGCACCCAGTCCAGGATGACGCCGATGCCCTCCTGATGCAGATGGTCAACGAAATACTGGAAATCCTCCGGGGAGCCATAGCGGGCGGTGGGGGCGTAATAGCCCGTCACCTGATAGCCCCAGGAGGGGTCAAGCGGGTACTCGCAGATGCCCATCAGCTCCACATGGGTATAGCCCATATACCTGACATATTCCGCCAGGTCGTTCGCAAGCTCACGATAGTTCATGTACTGATCAT
>JAJQHT010000144.1 GCA_021199595.1 Oscillospiraceae bacterium | reverse complement strand
TTCATGAACTGATCATAGTCGTTCTTCCGGCTGTCCTTTTTCCAGGAGCCGAGATGCACCTCATACACAGCCATGGGATGCTCCAGAAAATTTTCCTTCTCCCGCTGGCGACGCCAGTCGCTGTCGCCCCACTGGAATTTTTCAATATCGCATACGATGGACGCCGTGCGGGGGCGCAGCTCCGCCCGGAAGGCATAGGGATCCGCCTTGTCCACCAAGGAGCCGTCCTGTCGTTGGATGCGATATTTATAGCTGTCGCCCTCGCCCATGCCGGGAATAAAGCACTCCCAAATCCCGGGGGCCGTCTGGGTCATGGTGTCCGACCAGGCTGTCCAGCCGTTGCCGTTGCAGACGACGCTCACGCCCCGCGCCGCCGGCGCCCACACGGCAAAGTGGACGCCTCTGACACCGTCCTCTTCTGTAAGATGTGCACCGAATTTTTCATAAATCTCATAGTGGGTGCCGTTGTGGAAATAGTATAGATCCTGCTCTCCCAATCGCTTTTCCATAAAGCCTTACCTCACTTTCGGCTGATTGTATCATCGGGCCTCGCGTACCAGTATAATTGGGCTGTTTTGGCGGGCAGCGCCGCCGTCAAATATCCATCCTCCGCACAAACCGCGTCGCCGCCCATTCTGTGTCCCTCGCCGTCGCAGGTTATGTATGGCGCAAGCAAACAGTCATCGTCCAGGCCCAGCGTCCAGACCGGCAGACGGAGAGACTGCGTCTGCTGGCTGTTGTTGACCAGCACCACAGCGGCGCTGTCCCGGTCAAAGCGGCCATAGGCGATACAGTGCCACCCGGCATACAGCGGGCGGACGGAGCCGGTTCTCAGGCAGGGACAGCGTCCGCGAAAGGCCGTCAGCGCCTGGTGAAACGCGATAAGCTCCCTGTCCTCTTTCCCCCAGGGATAGGTGCGGCGGCTGTCCGGGTCAGTCCAGCCCACCTGGCCCGCCTCATCGGCATAATAGATGGTCGGGGAACCCGGCCATGTCATCTGGATGAGGACGGCGGCGCGGAATACGCCCTTTTCGATGCCCCAGCCGGCCGCCTCCGGCCCCAGCGTCCCGGTGCGGCCTGCGGTGCGGTTCGTCCGGGTCAGAAAGCGCGCATGGTCGTGGTTTGAAAGCTCGTTCATGGCGCTATCCAGAGACGGGCGCTGGAGCCGGGCCATATTCTCCGTCATCATGCGGAAAAACGCGTGACCGTCGCCATACAGGCCCTCATGGAAATAATCGCTGTGCTTTTCCATGCCGGTCAGGAACCAGCCCACCGGCTCCATGAAGGCGTCGTAATTCATCAGCGTGTCCCATTCGTCGCCCTGGAGCCACAGCGAAGGGTCGCCGTAATGCTCGGCAAGGACAACACTGTCAGGATTCGCGTCCTTCACCGCCGCGCGGAAGCGTTTCCAAAAGGCGTGGTTCACCTCGGACGAATGGCCAAGATCCGCCGCTACGTCCAGCCGCCAGCCGTCGCAGTGGTACGGCGCGGACACCCATTTGCGGCCAATACGCAAAATTTCGTCCGCCAGCGCAGGAGAGCCTTCATAGTTGAGCTTCGGCAGGGTATCATATCCCCACCAGCCCTCGTATTCCCCAAAATCCTGCGTCCCGTCGTTAAAGCGGAAGTAGCTCCGATAAGGACTGGAAGGATTCTGATAAGCCCCGGCCTGCGCAGGCGACGCGCTGCGGTATACGCCCTCCTTGTCCATCCATTTGTGGAAGCTGCCACAGTGGTTGAATACCCCGTCGATGATAACGCGCATCCCGCGGCTGTGTATCCGGCGAACAAGCTCCGCAAAATAAGCGTCGCTCTTGTCGAGATTCACGGCGGACGTGACCCGCGCGATATAACGCCGAGCCAGACTGTTCCGGGTCTCTCCCTCCGGCAGGGCGTCCTCCGTGTCCTCCTCTATAATGGCGAAATGAGGGTCGATGTGGTCGTAGTCCTGGGTATCGTATTTATGGTTGGAGGGGGAGACAAACAGAGGGTTGAAATAAATGACCTCCACGCCCAGGGCCTGAAGCATATCCAGCTTCTCCTCCACGCCCTGCAGGTCGCCGCCGTAAAAGCAGCGCACGTCCAGCGTGTCGGGGTATTTGTCCCAGTCTGTCACCCGGACGGAGGGGCCGCCGGTGTAGTAGTATTCGCCGTCCTGCACATCGTTTCGCTCGTCGCCGTTCCGAAAGCGATCCACATAAATCTGATAGCAGACAGCGCCCTTGACCCACGCCGGAACGTGAAAGCCGGGCCGGAAAGAAAACTCGCGGACGCGGTCATGCTGATACTCCTCCAGGGAAACACAGCCCAGCCGGTCATAGGCGGCGCTGTCCGCCCAGCCCGTCACCTCAAAGTGGTAGGAGACGGTATTCTCCCCGCAGGTGACGCGGACTCGGTAATAGTCGAACCGCCCCTCCGCGCGGTATTTTTCCATCGGAAGCGCAGTTCCATCCACCACGGCGGTCACAGCGGCGGCATTGTCCCGCCCTGTGCGCAGGAGCAGCGTTACCTCGTCGCCGGGATCCGGCTCGACGGGGATGCGGAAATCCTCCGTCTCATCTGAAAAGAGCGCCTCGCGGTTTAGCGCCCGCGCGCATTGGTCTGTCTGCTGCATACATGTTTTTCCTTCTGTAATACTGTTTCTCCGCAAAAAGGCGGTATCATAGCCCTGTCAGGCATGGAGGCGCAGTGTCAGTAATTTGCCTCCATCGTTCTGACCAGGCGGTACAGCATGGTATTGACTGGCACGGGAATGTTGTGCTCCGCCGCAAGGGACAGGATGCACCCGGTCAGGGTCTCGATTTCCGTGGGCCGCTTGGCGCGGATGTCCTGAAGCGTAGACGAGTTGTGGTTATAGGTGTCCGGCACAAGCTTTGCATAAAACTCCTTGCGGTAGCTGTCCGCGTCGGGCCAGTTTGTAGAGTAGCCCGCAGCGGTCATGACCGCAAAGACCTCGTCGATAATGCTGTTCATGATGGCGACGGAGTAGGGGTTTTCGGTCAGCGCGCCGTAGTGTACGCCCACGATGGCGCCCAGCGGGTTCAGCGTGCAGTTATAGAGCATTTTTGCCCACAGGGCCTTGTCCACCGCGTCCGTTGTCTCGCAGGGGATGCCTCCGTCCGTGATAGCGCGGGCCAGCGGCTCCAGCGGACGAACGTCGCAATGCGCCAGATTGCCCAGCAGGATGGGGGATGTATAGACCGTCACCTTGCTCACATTGGGTTCCAGCCGCTGAAAGCCGGTGATGATGCGCGCCGAACAAACCTGCTCCGCCGAAAAGAAGCGCCGATAGGGCGCGTCATTGCCCCATCCGTTCTGGAATATCACCAGTCTGCCATCTGCGTTCAGAAGGCCTCGGTGCTGGTTCAGTTCCTGGCTGACGGCGTCGTTTGCCATGGTCTTTGCGCATATCAGAATGTAGTCGAAGCTGTTTTCCTGAAAATCGCCATAATCATCGGACAGTTCAAAATCCTCCGCCGCAAAGTCCAGATCGCCAAACAGGCCCGTCTTATGAAGGCCGCCGGATACAATGGCCTCTCTTGTCCGTCCCCGGGCATAGACGGCGACCTGCTGGCCGGATTTTTTCAGAAGCGCGGCCATGGCAATGCCTATGCTCCCCGCGCCGGTGATGAGAATGTGCATAAAATCTCCACCTTCCGCAAAATATGCTGTATTACATTAAAATAATTCATTATAGCAACGCCGCACAGGCCCTTGGACGTTCGGACCCGGCGGCATTGCTCGATGAAACAGGCTATTGCGTAACCGTGACTGTCACGGGAATTTCCGTCGTGACGACCGCCCGCTCTCCGGTGTCAGGGTCGTAGTACAGCACCACAAATTTCCCGTCATAGCCGCCCGGCTCCAACAGTTCCGCCGCGCCGTCCGCAAGGCTCAGCACCGACACCTGGTTGCCCGGCGTAATCAGGCCGGATTGCATGACCACCGTGTCCTGAATCACCATTTGCAGCACAACGTCCTGCGTGGATTTGCCGGGATTTCCAAAATATAACGACGCCGTCTCCTCTGACAGCGTTACCGTCACCTCTGTGGAATAGGTCAAACTGACCGCGCCGCCGCCCTCGGAGGCTTCCAGCTTTTCATCGCTCTCATCCCCCATGGATTCGGCGTTTTCCTCCATCTCCTGCACCGCATAATCCGGGGTAAGGACATCTGTCTGCGCATCGTTGTCACGGAAAAACAGCGCCCAGACGGTAACGCCCACAGCCGCCACGGCGATGCCGGCGAGCAGCAGAACAATCAGCGTTCCTTTGCCCAGTCCCTTTTTTGACGGCCTTTGTATATGCTTTCCTGTCGCAGCCATTGAACCCACTCCCCTGTTTCGCGCCGCTTGGGCAGCTCTTATGCTTATGAAGAAATTATACCGTACTTTCCATTTTTACGCAATAGAAATCGCCGCAGAATCCACGCCGCAGACCCCCCCTCCGTCTGCAAGGGCGGCAAGCCTCCCTTATTCCCGCGTGTCCAGCGCCTCCGTCCGCAAATCCAGGGTGAAAACGCTGCCCTGGCCGGGGACAGAGGCGGCGGTCAGCCGGTGGCCAAGGCATTCCGCCGCCTGGCGGCTGAGATACAGCCCCAGGCCGGTGGATTTCTTGTCCATGCGGCCGTTGTAGCCGGTGAAGCCCTTCTCAAATATCCGGGGCACATCCTCCGGGGCGATGCCAATGCCCGTGTCGGCAATGTGCAGCACCGGCCCCGCCTCCGCCGTGATGGTGACGGTTCCGGCGGGGGTATACTTCACGGCGTTATCCAATAGCTGCTCGAGGATGAACAGCAGCCATTTCTCGTCCGTCAGCGCCTGTGCCCCCACTGGCTCATAGCGCAGGCTCAGGCGCTTTGCTACAAACTGAGGCGCATACTTCCGCACCGCCTGGCGGATGATACCGTCCAGGTCGCAGGTGCGTATCACCAAATCCCGCATCCCGCCCTCCAGCCGGGCATAGCACAGCGCCATCTCCACATACTGACTGATACGGAAAAGCTCCGAGCGCAGGGCGCGGCTCTCCGGGGTGCCCTCTCCCTCAAGGCGCAGCTGCATGACGGCGATAGGGGTCTTTATCTGATGAACCCAGGCGGCATAATAATCCTGGCTTTCCTGCCGCTCCGTCGCGCGCGTTGTCATCAGGGCACCGTACTCTTTTTGCAAAGCGGCGGCCATGGCCCGGAAATCCGCGCCCTCCAACGTATCCGCCTCCGGCATAGACGCAGCCAGGGGCAGCCCCTCCCATGCGGCCAGCCGTTCCTGCCGCCGGACATAAAACCGCCGGAACCCCGCTCCCAGCAGAACACACCCCGCCAAAAGGCACAGCCCCAGGGCGTAAAGCACCGCCTCTCCCGGCAGGCCGTACAGCCAGCACACCACGCCGAAGATCCCGACACAGAGGCCGCAGGCGGCGGCAGCCCAGCGGCACTGCCCCAGATACCGCCCCAGCAGCTTCGTCATACGCAGCCTCTCCATCACTGAATGATATAGCCGCTGCCCACGCGGGTGGTGATGAAGCCGGAAAGGCCCGCGTCTTCCAGCTTCTTCCGCAGGCGGGTCACGTTCACGGTCAGGGTGTTCTCCTCCACATAGGAATCCGCCTGCCAGAGGCGGGTCATCAGGGTGTCCCGGCTGACCACCTTCCCCTTGTTTTCCATAAGCGTCTGCAAAATGCGAAACTCGTTTTTCGTCAGCTCCAGCCGCTCGCCGTTATAGGTAAGGCTCGCGTCGTTCAGATTCAGCGACGCCCCCCGATGCTCCAGCATGGGCGCACGGCCTCCCATGTCATACGCCCGGCGGAGAACGGCCTGTATTTTCGCCGTCATTACCTCTAAATCCACCGGCTTGGGGATGAAGTCATCCCCGCCCATGTTCATGGCCATGACCACGTTCATATTCTCCGAGGCGGAGGAGATGAACACCACCGGCACGTCCGACACCCGCCGCAGCTCCGTACACCAGTGGTAGCCGTTATAAAAGGGCAGCATAATGTCCATCAGCACCAGATGGGGCCGGCACGCCAGAAAATCTCCCAGCACGTCCTGGAAGTTCGCAGCAAAGCAGACCTCATGCCCCCAGGCCGTCAGCCGCTCCCCCATAGCCTCCGCCATGGCCTGGTCGTCTTCCACAATGAAAATTTTATACATAGCAAAAATCCCCCTCGGAAGAGTCTTTTAACATAGTCTCCGGGAGGATTATAGCAAATTTGAGTAAAAAAAGAAACAGGCTTGCAGTCTCCCACTTCTCAACGGTTCGTTCACAAAATGTTCATATATTTATTCATCTAATATTCATAAAAGAGTTCTATGATATTTTTACAACAATAAACAGCGGCATCTCCACAACGATATGCCCAATTCAATGGAGGAACACACTTATGAAGAAACTCACCGCAAT
>JAJQHT010000075.1 GCA_021199595.1 Oscillospiraceae bacterium | reverse complement strand
CGGCGACCTGCTTATCGCGAACCGCCTGGCGAGCGATTATGAAAAGGACGACGTCGTGATATACACCCAGGACGGGGAGACGAAGGTGGGCCGCATCGTGGCCGTCGGCGGCGACGTGGTGACCCTGGACGACGGGGGCAGCCTTATCGTCAACGGCACCGTGCAGAGCGGTGACATTGTCTATCTCACCTACGCCCTGGACGGGCTGGAATACCCCTATTCCGTGCCCGAGGGGTCGGTGTTCATCCTGGGCGACTACCGCACGAACGCGGAGGATAGCCGCACCTTCGGCCCCGTGGCCGAGGAAAACATCCTGGGCCGGGTCATGACCCTGCTCAGACGCCGGGGCTTATAAGCCCCAACCATAAATCTGCAAGCAAAAAATTACAATAAATCTATTTATCTAAAGGAGTAAAAAACCATGAAAGCAATGAAAAAGCTTCTCGCCCTGGTCATGGCCCTAGCGCTGTGCTTGAGTTTGGGAGTCTGCGCGATGGCGGATTCGACGGATCTCACCACAACAGGTGGATTTACGAAGGTTTATGTCGATGCTACTGGTAATACGTTGACTACCGTTCCCGTTGGTGATGTACTGACCTTTACTGTTACAGCCACAAGTGCGCCGAGTGCATACCTTGAGGATAGTACTCTGAATGATGCACTGGGACTGTTAAAGGTAAATGGTACTGCACTGAGCGGAACCAATGGAACTGCAACGACTAACGTAACAGTTTCTCAGCAGTCTCAGACAATTTCTTTGACAGAGAATAATCCGACTGTGGCGGGCAATTACTACTATACAATCACCGAGACCAGCACCACCGCTCAGGGTGTTACAATTTCTAGCGCAACGATTTACATTTTGATGAAGGTGTCTTACGACAACGATCGCAACTTAACCACTACCATCTATTCTACTAACCGTACCTCGGATAGTGGCAGCGAAATGGTAACGGACAAAGCGTATCAGATTAAAAATGTTTACAGCCTTGGCACTCTAGAAGTAAAAAAGACAATCAACGGTGATATGGCCGATACAAGTGATATGTTCCTGGTGGCTGTGACATTTACTTCTACCAAGCCTGTTTTGAGTGCTATTTCTTATACAACAAGCAATATTACAACAGATCAGACTTTGACGTATAATTCGCAGTCAATTACTGTGGATGTAGAGGGAAGCATAGCTGCTTATTCTACCGATAGTTCTTCTGGCTGGACGTATGATTCTGCAACTGGTACATATACCGCAACTATAACAGTTGCTGTGACAAACAGTACAACTGTAACTTTTTCCAATATACCTGACGGTGTAACGTATTCAGTGCAGGAGTATGATTATACTTCTGGCACAATCAATGATGACAACTATGGTTATAAGACCGCTTCATACAGTGTGACCGATA
This sequence comes from Oscillospiraceae bacterium, assembly GCA_021199595.1. GTDB lineage: Bacteria > Bacillota > Clostridia > Oscillospirales > Oscillospiraceae > CAJOIG01. The sequence continues at coordinate 5,015 of JAJQHT010000075.1, read as the reverse complement.
CACAGGCTACTCCTACTGTCGGTTCTGATAACAAGAGTGGCACTATTGATGGTGCGGGTACTGATACTGTGACAATTACAAACGAGAAACAGTCCACAACTGAGACCGGCGTGTCCCTCGAGAGCCTGCCTTATGTTCTGGTTCTCGTAGCCGTGCTGGCGCTGGGCGCTGTGCTTATCGTTCGCAAGCGTCGGGTGGAGGACTGAGCTTCGGCTCAGTTCCACATTGACCGATACATAAATCGGAGGAACAAACATGAAAACCATGAAAAAATTGATGGCGCTTGCCCTCGCTTTGGTAGTCTGCCTGAGCCTGAGCGTCTGCGCATTTGCGGATGAGACGCCGACCGAGTTCGGCAGTTTTACGAAGACATATACGGTCACTGGTTCAAGTTCTACGACTGTTATTTATTCCCCGGCTGAGAAGCTGAACTTCACTGTTGTGGCGACTGATGCACCGAGCGCTTACATAAGCCAGTATACAGGTGATGCGTGGAAAACTGCTGCCGCAGCCCTGCTGACAGTGGAAACGGACGGTTCCTATACAACAGATGGAACTCAAAGTTCTTATTCAATAGGAGTTTCCTTTACCACTGACTTGACCAATATCCCTGTTGGTGAGTATTACTACACCATCGAGGAAGTCGCGGGTACTGCTCTGGCGGTTACATATGATAAGACATCGGCTATTTCAGTCGTTGTTTATGTGACCTATGTTCAAGATGCTACCGGCGCTTACACAACGGAAAAACAGGCAAAGGTGTATCTGGCAACCGACCAGAGCACTGACAGCACTGGCAAAAAGGTTGCGGAATTCACCAATACCTATGCTCTTGGTGAGCTGGACATCACCAAGGTCATCACCGGCAGCCTCGGCGTAAAGACTGATGAGTTTGCTGTGAAGGTCACCCTGACCGCTTCTAGCCAGCCTGCCAGCACCGTGTCTTACACGAGCAGTGTTGCCGGTGTTTCCTACACGGACGGCAGTGTATCCGGCACGACTGTCGCGTCCGGCAATTTGACCTGGACTGCCAACAGTGACGGCACCTATAGTGCAACTGTCTATGTGGGCGTTACCAACGACACCACGGTTAAGTTCATCAACGTCCCGGTGGGCGTCACTTATGAGGTACAGGAGCTGGATTACTCCGGCGATTCCAACGCGGCCAATGCGGCCAATGCGGGCTATGATACGACTTATGCCGTAACTACTGGTGAAACTGAAGACACAGTCGCTGATTCCAAGGACTCCGTGAGCGGCACCATTGATGACAGCGCTGATGTTGTGACCATTACTAACACCAAGGATACGCAGATTTCCACCGGTGTGTCCCTCGAGAGCCTGCCTTATGTTCTGGTTCTCGTAGCCGTGCTGGCGCTGGGCGCTGTGCTTGTCATCCGCAAGCGCAGGGTGGAGGACTGAGCCTCCGCTCAGTCCCCGAATTCCAATATTAAAGATTGGAGATAACACATGAAAACCATGAAAAAGCTTTTCGCGCTTCTCCTGGCCCTGACCCTCTGCCTGTCCCTCGGCGTCTGCGCCTTTGCGGAGGAAACAGAGGAAACGGAGGAGACCACGCCCATTGAGGCGGTGGAGTATTTCACCAAGACGTATGTGGTCAACAACGCGACGAACGGCACGGCGAATATTGTCCCTGCCGAGACGCTGACCTTTACTGTCGAATGCACCGGCAAGCCCGATCGGTATACAGCAGGGGATGAGGACGATCTTCTTGTAGTGGGAGACGGTAATACCTATGCAGTTAGTGGTGCGTCCCTGACCTATGAAATCCCCTTGACCTTTAACGGCGGAGTGACAACGGGACTTGAGGTCGGCTATTACTACTACACCATCACCGAGGCCAACGAGAACACCAGCCAGGGCGTTGAATACGGCACGACTACTGCCAACGAAAACGTCATCTATGTCACTGTTCTTGTGTCCTATGATGAGACCAACAATAACGCAATTGATGTAAAAATGTACCTGGCTCAGAGCGAGGGCGTTGGGAAATATGAAAGCATCGAAAACACCTATTCCCTCGGCTCCCTGACCGTCTCCAAGACCGTCACCGGCAACCTCTCCGACACACGCGACGTGTTCCTGGTGGACGTGACCTTCACTTCCGCCAGTGCCGTGAACAGCACCGTTAGCTACAGCGGCGGTGTAGAGGTAACCGATGATGAGGGAACTGTGACTGTCCCCGCCAGCGGCACTGTAGATTTTGTTGTAAATGCTGCGGGCGGCTATACCGGGGCTGTGACCATTGCTGTGAGCGATGGAACCGATGTTGTATTCACCGACATTCCCGAAGGTGTGACCTACACGGTCGTGGAGCATGATTACACCGACGGCGACGAGAACACTGCAAACGGCGGCTATGATAAGGCCAAGTATGAGTACAGTGACGAGAATGAAACAATTGCTTCTGGCGACACCGACACCGTGACCATCGCCAACAACAAGGGCACCGAGGTTCGCACGGGCGTTTCCCTGGACAGCCTGCCGTATGTGCTGGTGCTGGCAGCTGTGCTCGCGCTGGGCGGTGTAATGATTGCCCGCAAGCGCCGGGTGGAGGAGTGATTCACCCCCAGCTCCCAATTCCAAAGGATTGGAGATTATTGAAATGAAACTCACAAAAAAGCTTTTCGCGCTGCTCCTGGCTCTGGCTCTATGCCTGAGCCTGGGGGTGTGCGCCCTGGCCGCGGAGGAGGACGCGGAGACCGTTGATGCCATCAGTGCGGTCACGTCCTTCACCAAGACCTATGTTACAGCAGGCGGCAGCGGCCTCGTGGCCGCCCCGGCGGAGACGCTGAGCTTTACGGTCAAGAGCACCGGTTACCCTGAGAAGTTCACCGGCGATGCGGATGCCCTTTTGGCGGTGGGCGATGGCAATACCTTCGAGGTGGACGGTGAGACTGACATCTATACCATCCCCCTGACCTTCAACGGCGGCTCTACCGAGGGCCTCGCTGTGGGCCTGTATTACTTCACCGTGACGGAGAACGACGGCTCCAGCCAGGGGACGGCCTATGGCACCGGCAACGCGGGCAGCATCCTGTATGTTACCGTGCTCGTGGAGCACAGCGCCGACGACTATGAAACCCTGATCGCGAGCATCTATCTGACGGACAGCACCTATACCACCAAGTATGAGGGGCTTGAAAACACCTATACGCTCGGCTCCCTGACTATGATCAAGACCGTCAGCGGAAACCTTTCCGACGCGTCGGATGTGTTCCTGGTGGATGTGACTTTCTCCTCCGACCTGCCTGTGAACAGCGCCATCACCTATGACGGCGCGGAGGCGACGGATACCACCGCCGCCAGCGGAACTGTCACCCTGACAGCCGACGCAGCGGGCGGTTATACCGCGGCTGTGACCATCGCCGTGACGAATGACAGCGAGGTGCTGTTCAGCGATATTCCCGCCGGCGTGACCTATACCGTGCAGGAGCAGGATTACACTCAGAGCGATATAAACGACGCGAACGATGGTTATGACAGCCCCGTCTATACCGTGGACGCTGACAGCGTCGTCACCGGCTCCGGCGCGGCGCAGGTCGTCTCCGGCGCAATCGAGGCCGGGGATGAGGACACCGTCGCCATCGAGAACACCAAGGGCATCGAGGTCAAGACCGGCGTGTCTTTGGAGAGCCTGCCCTATATCCTGGTGCTGGCCGCCGTCGTGGTGGTCGCCGCGGTGCTTATCATCCGCAAGCGCCGGGTAGAGGACTGATACAAGCGAAACCTTATCGGGGAGAGGATTTCCCTCTCCCCGGCCGGGGCGCAGGCCCCATACCCCCGAAGGGAACGATGGAACATGGGTATTTCTCATAAATTACTGCGGGCGGGCAACGCCCTGGTCACGCTGGTTCTTGTGATCGCCCTGCTGGTGGCGGGGAGCTGGGCCGGTTATGCCCTCTGGGACAACGAGCAGGTCTATGCCGCAGCCGGAGATTTGATGGCCCAGATGCAGTAGCTGAAGCCAGTGGAAAATGAGGACGGCGGCGCGAGCTTTGAGGAGCTACTGGCCATCAACCCGGACGTTTGCGCGTGGCTGACTATGGACGGCACCGCGATAGACTACCCCATCGTCAAGGGGGAGACCAATCTTACCTATATTAATATGGACGTTTACGGGGATTTCTCCCTGTCGGGGAGTATTTTCCTGGACGTGCGCAATTCCAGCGATTTTACGGATTCCTATAACCTGATTTATGGTCATCATATGGCCAACAGCCTGATGTTCGGCGACCTGGAAAATTATCAGGACGAGACGTTTTTCGCCGAGAACACCACCGGCACGCTGCTGCTGCCGGACAGGAGCTACAGCCTTAGCGTGTGCGCGTGCCTTCTGATTGGCGCGTCGGATGATATGATTTTTGACCCCTCCCAGTGGAGCGGCGATTTGACCGAGCTGCTGGATTATATAGAGGAGACCGCCCTGTGCCTGAACGAGAGCGTTCTGGCCGCGGCCCGGGAGACGGACGATTTGCAGATTCTGGCCCTGTCCACCTGCGCTTCGGATTATACGGATGCGCGGACGGTGGTCATCACCGTCATGAACCCGAACTGACTTTGGAAACAGCAGGCGTGTTTGCCTGTTGAAATATAAGTATAACGTCCTGCCATGGAATAGGAGGATATGAAAATGAGCAGAAAAATCATGAAAGCCCTGTCCGGGCTGCTGGTGCTGGTGCTGTGCCTCGCGGCGGTGCCTGCGGCGTTCGCGGCGGAGCCGACGTGCCAGGTGAGTGTGACCGTGGAGCTGGAGGGGACGCTTCCCGACCCGGCGGAGACGCTCTCCGTGGTGATGCAGGCGGACGACGCTTCTTATCCTATGCCCGCCGGCGCGGAGAATGGAGTGTATACCATGTCTGTGACCGATGCGGGAACCTATACCTTCCCGGCCATCAGCTATAGCCAGGCGGGGCTGTATACCTATTCCATCTGGCAGGAGGCCGGCACGGACGCGTCCTGCGCGTATGATGAAGCCGTGTATTATCTTAGCG
>JAJQHT010000166.1 GCA_021199595.1 Oscillospiraceae bacterium | reverse complement strand
TAAGAACATGGAATACAGATATAACGACGGCGACCTGTATTATTTCATGGACGGGGAGACCTATGAGCTGATGCCCGTGGACAAGTCTAAGCTCTCGGACAGCTTCCGCTTCGTGAAGGAGAACGAGGTCTGCACTGTCAGCTCCTACAAGGGCAACGTCTTTAACGTAGAGGCCCCGAACTTCGTCGTGCTGGAAATCACGGAGACCGACCCGGGCTTCGCCGGCAACACCGCCACGAACGCCACCAAGCCCGCCATTGTGGAGACCGGCGCGGAGGTCAAGGTGCCTCTGTTCATCGAGCCGGGCGAGCGCATTGAGATAGACACCCGCACCGGGGAGTACCTGGGCCGGGCCAAGGGCTGAGTCGTTTATACCTGGGGAGGCTTATATGACCACTGCTGAAAAAGTCGCGTATCTGAAGGGCCTGGCCGACGGCTATGGCATCGACCCCGCCGAGAAGGAGGGGAAGATCCTCTCCTCCATCCTGGATATTTTGGAGGATCTGGCCCTGGACGTGGAAGACCTTGAGGACGAGGTCACGGAGCTTAACGAGGGCCTGGACGCCGTCAGCGAGGATTTGGCGGACGTAGAGGACGAGGTGTACGGCGATCTGGACGACGAGTATGACGACGAGGACGAGGACGACGGCCCGCTGTTTTATGAGGTCGAATGCCCCGTCTGCGGGGAGGTTATCTCTCTGGACGAGGACGCGATTGAAAACCCCAATATCGAATGCCCCGCCTGCGGCGCAGCGCTTCTCCTGACCGGCGAGGAAGAGGAAGCGGAAAACGACGGGGAATAAGACCCGCCAGCCTGCCGGCGTCCCGCTGGAAGAATGATATGAAATAATTTTCCCGGCCTCTTGGCCGGACGACAAAAACAGACCTGACGTGTGTCGGGTCTGTTTTTTTGTGTTGGGGGGCAAAGGCCGGCTTGCTGATTCTTTGCTGTTTTTTTACGCGCGCGTGGTTTTCCGCGCTGGCAATGGCCTGCTATAATGGCTGTATCCTGAGAGAAAGTGAGCTGTCTCTATGAGGACGACCATCTGTGACCTGGACAGACAATATGAGCCGCTGCTCCGGTGGGGCTGCGACGCGCTGATTTGGGCGGACGGGCGATATGCCCCCTGCCAGGGGTGCTTCAGGTGCTGGACGGCGCACCCGGCGGAATGCTTTATGAAGGACGAACTGCGGCGGATATGCCGTGTGGTGGGGCAGGCCGATACCCTTACCATCATCACCGAAAACCTCTACGGCGGCTACAGCCCGGCGGTAAAAAACGTGCTTGACCGAAGCATTGGCCTGTCCACCCCGCTGTCCGCCTATCGCGGCGGGCAGATGCACCACACCCTGCGCTACGGCAGGCACGACCTGCTGCGGGTCATGGTTTACGGGGAAATAACCCAGGGGGAGCGGGACGCCTTTTCCTGTCTGGTGGAAAGAAACGCCCTCAACTATGGCTATGAAAATTATCAAATCGTCTTCCTGCGGCACCCTGACGAGCTGGAGGGTCTGCTGTGAAAACGCTTCTGATTAACGCAAGTCCCAAGAAACGGGGCGGCGCCTCGTCCTACTTCCTTAGCCTGGCGCGTTTCTTTATAAGCGGGGACAAGGAAACGGAACGGCTCCGGGGAAAGGGGGATTATCAGCGCATCCTCCAAAAGCTGCCCGCGCTGACACGGTGATATTTTTCCTGTCCCTGTATGTGGACAGCGCGCCGTCCCATGTCCTCGCCTTTTTGCGGGAGATGGAGGGCTTTTGCTGGGACAATGACGTGCGCCTGCATATATATTGCGTCGCGAACAGCGGCTTCATTGAGGGCCGGCAAAACCAGCCGCTTATGCAGCTGTTTCAGAATTTTTGCGCAAAAAGCCGCCTCGACTGGCGGGGCGGCCTTGGAATCGGCGGCGGCGTTATGCTGAACGTCACGAGGATCCTTTTTCTGGTAAATGCGGCTGAGCTGCTCCTGTCCATGGCGCTGAGCGGCCTCGCCGGCGGAGTTTTTTTGCCGCCGGATGCCCTGCGCAGCTTTGCCGTCAATACGCTTCTGCTGCTCTTTCTGAATGCTTCACATCCTGCGGATGAGCCGCGCCGTCAGCCGCGGCGGGAACCGCCCCTTTGGAGAGCGGTACACCAGGATCATGCTGCCGTCGTTTGTATTTATCTTGTTCGCGGACGCCTTCTTCGCCGTTATCTCCCTGGCCCTCCGGCGGGCTTTTTCGGGGGTGGCTCGCAGGGAAGAAGTTATGATGAATGCGTTTGGGGGCGGATTTGGTGTGTGTTGGGGCATAAATTAGACATCTGATTATCTCAGGGTTCCATTCCTTTGCTGCACATATTACATAGTAAGCGCTCCGTTAGCTTAGCTTTTCATGAAGGATTTCTTTTATGGTTTCCTGTGCGGTTTTTTCTCCTGCCAGTTCAATCAGCTTGTTATAGTCCTCTATTTCATTTTCGGTGAATACCAGAGATACTATTTTCTCCGGCCTGCCGGCTATATGGTCGTAGTCTTCAGGATGCGCCCAAAAGCATCTCATGCAAAAGCTGCTGTCCTTTTTTGTCCAGTTTTCACAATGCTCACACGTCCATGATTTCGCGCGGTTGGCGGAGGGGCTTAATAACATGTAGTAATCAATATCCTTTTCGTCATGCTCTCCGCCAATTTCATAGGGAATTCTATGGTCAACCTGAAGCACGGATTCATCCATCGTTTCAAGGTAGACGAAGCATTTTGCGCCGTATTTGTCGATTAAAGCTTGTTTCAGCGCCTTTGACAGAACTGTGCGCCCGGCAGATTTTGAGATTTTGTGTTGGACATCCATTGGGTCGCCAAATTTATAGGCGGCAATTTTTCGCCCATCCGTTCCGGTCACCCTGTATGTAATCAGGGGGATTCCGTATTCTCGGACATCTCTGACGGCGCGGGGCGGATGATTGTAGCCATATATGTCTTTTAACTCCTCGGATGTGACATACCCATGCTCCAGTATGTGCTGTATGACAGTGCGCGGACGCTTTGCTGTAACAGACTCTAACAGGTCTAAAAATTCCTTTGGGTACTCCTTCATATTGCCAACTCCTCAAGTGAAAATTGATAGGGTATTGGCTCAAAAAATGGGATTAAATTTTTGCTCACATAAAGCGCTTCAAATGTGGTGGATTTCTTGCCCAGCAGGGTAGCCTGGCTGGAAGGCCCTGCATTGAGCATAATTTTTTTGCAGCCTAAACTTTCAGGTAAATCTTCGCCGTAAGCTTTTCCGCCGCATTCGCCGTCATAGCTTATTAAAAAATCGACATTATTTGCATTTAAAATTTCCAGGGAAGAGGCAAATTCATCAAAGGGAACCCCGGCATAGTATCTGTTATCACGAACATTTGTAACACCCTGATAGGGTGGATCCATATAGACGAGGTCGCTGCTGGAAACCTTACGAAGTATTTCATGATAGTCGGCGCTTGAAAAAATTGTTTTTCCACGCAATAGATTTGAGATTTCGTAAATATTTTTGGCCAGTGTATCGGGCCTTGTGCCGTGCCGTCGTTTATCGGGAGACTGGTTAAAATTGCCGTTTTTGCCGTACCTGACCGCGCCTTTTACACAACGCGCAAGCAGATACAGCATATTAGCCGGTGTTTGTTCTCCGTTGTTAAACCGGTCTCTGACGTCGTAAAAATGCTGCACATGGTCATTACAGGAAAATTGTTCAGTCCATACCGCCGTATATTCTTCCAACAGCTTTTGGGGGGAGTTGACAGCTTCCTGAAGAATACTTACCAAAGGCGCGTTCAAATCATTTATCCAGTAGCTGTTTGCTCTGTTTTCATATGCCGCCGCAACGGTGATTGCCGCCATGCCGGAAAATGGTTCCACAAGACGGTCAATTTTTTTTGGCATATATTGCAAAATCTGTGGAGCAAGCTTTCTTTTTGAACCTTGATATTGGACTATGTGAGGGATTGTTCCATTCATTTTATGTTCCCGCTTTCTGTATAGCCACAATATATTATAAAAGAGTCAGGCCTGCCGCGCGTTCATCGGTCGGTGTCGGCCATGATGAAGCTGGCGAAGAAGAGGATGTCCAGGCCTATCAGGAGGTAGCGGGGGTAGGCGTTGATGGCGGCGGTCAGGGCGAAGAGGGCGTAGAGGACGCGCACGAGGCCGCAGAAGACCATGAGGAGGAAGGTGCCGACAAACGATTTTCCCTCGCGCCATTTGAGGCCCAGGAAGAAAAACAGGGCGCTTACGCCAAAGCCAAGCACGACGAATATCCAGAATAAGGGGTCGGTCTCCATGTATCGCACATGGAGCGACGAGCAGAACACGCCCAGGAGGGTGTTCAGAAAATCAGGCGCATAGTGCAGGCCCAGGAGAAACAGCGAGAAAACGGCGCACGCGACGGCCGTGGTGGAGACGCCGACGCTGATGTGCTCGGTGGACTCGCCCTTGAGGTTGGGCGCGCAGTACACAATCGCGAGGCAGGCGAGCAGCAGCGCGGCATAGGCGACATAGCCCAGGATGGTCAGCGCCTGGCCCTCTGCCGCGATAAGGCGGGTCGATATGAGATCGAAGAGCAGCGGCGAGAGCGCAAAGACCGCGGCCACGGAGACGAGGGCGGCGACGACCTGCCGGAGCGGGCTGCCATGCTTTTTGATGTCGGCCTTTCGGCTCCGCTCCGTCCAGAACTCCAGGATGGCGGGGTAGTCGAGCTTGTCCCCGGCGGGGAGGCTGAAGCTCATGTGGAACGCGAGGTTTCCGACCTCGCTGATGATGCCCTCGCTCAGCAGTATTGCGAGGACGGAGATGATGAACTGCTCCAGGATGTTGCCGTCCAGCGTTCCGCTGCCGTTGGGCAGGGTGTACGGCTGGCCGCAGTAGTCCTGATAGCTCTGGTGGTTCACAATGGCGTCCAGGGTGATGGTTTCATTGGTCGGGATGCCGAACTGCGCCGCCAGATGGAGAAGCCGCTCCCTGTCCACCGCGCCGGACTTCGGCGGCTCCGCCTCCTGCTCCAGAACCTCGCGCAGGGAATAGCGCTTGATTTTGGCGTTGTCCTGGTGCAGCCTTTCCAAATCCTGCGGCGTGACGGGGCTGTCTATCAGGTCATAGTTAAAAACATACTGCGAGTGACGGTTTATAATTTTTTCCAGGGCGGATTTGCTCATCGAGTAGGTATAAGCCAGAAGATTCGCAGCGTTCTGCGCGGTGATGCCGTACTTATCAGCCAAATCGTCCCGGGAGATGCCCATGGACTCCTTGCACTCAAAATAGGGCAGCTGCTTCGCGGCGTCTATGATTTCGCGAATATCATAGGGGTCGTTGCTCATGGTCGTTCCTCTCTTTTCTTTGTTTTGCGTGAACAGGTAAGGCCACCCTGTGCGGCGGCTCGGAGATTCGGAGACTGCGCACGGGGTGGCCGCAGATTAGGTTTTGCTTCGCGTCACTCCACGCGGATGATGTAGCCCTCCTTGCGGGGCTTGGGTTCCGGGGTTTCGTCGGGGTAGCCGAGGATGCAGTTGCCGACGCCGGTGTATTCCTCGGGGACGCCCCATTTTTTCTTGAGGGCCTGGCCCTCGGGGCTGTTGAAGGATTCCTCCGCGCGGTCTATCCAGCAGGAGCCGAGGCCGATGGCGTGGGCGGCGTTGAGCATATTGCCCATGATGAGGGAGCCGTCCTTCTTGCCCTGGGGCCAGGAGCTGTCCCCAAAGACCACGATGACCGCCGGCGCGCCGTAGAAGGGGTCGTCGTCCCGGCCCATGACGGCGGCGTTCATGCGGGAGATGGCGTCGCGCTCGGCCTTATTTGTGACGGCGACGATGCAGGCCCGCTGCGCACCCATGGCCGTGGGGGCGTAGATGCCGGCCTCCAGGACGGCGTCCAGATCCTCCTTGCGGACAGGCTCCGCCTTATACTTGCGGATGGCGCGGCGCGTTTTCAGGCTTTCCAGTACTTGATTCATTGAGAGTTCTCCTTTCCTGCGCCCGGCACTGGGCGCACACATAAAATAGCTTCAGGTCATAGCCGGTGATGCCAAGGCCCGCCGTCAGCGGGTCGAGCAGGCCCTCCGGCATGGTCATGTCCTCCACCTGGCCGCATTCCTGGCAGACGAGGTGAGGGTGGGGACGGCTGTTGCGGTCATATCGCGCGGGTGCGCACGGCATTTCCAGCCGCTGAATTTTTCCCTCCTCGGTCAGGATGCCGAGGTTGCGGTACACCGTCCCGCGGGCCAGGGAGGGCATTTGCTCCTTGGCAATGTCGTATATCTCCTCCGCCGTGTGATGCTCCGGCGCGCGGGAGATGATTTCGTATACAAGCCTGCGCTGTTTTGTCATAGACGCCCTCCTTGTAATAGCATTAGGATTTATTCTTAATCCATTGTACCATAATCGGGAGGAAAGTCAAGAGACCGCCGCGAGGTTTGCG
>JAJQHT010000291.1 GCA_021199595.1 Oscillospiraceae bacterium | reverse complement strand
CCGGTGCACCGTTCTGAACGGGATAGCCGAAGGAGGCGGCGGGAAAGGGCCGTACCCCGGTATAATAGGGCCAGATGTGGGCCTCCGGGTATATGGTGACGCAGGCTCCCTGGCGGTATCGCTCCCCCAGGGCGTCCATGAACTTCCGGAACTGGTGGAGATTTCCAGGCAGGGGGACGCCGCCTAAAAGCGGCACCAGTACGCTCAGGAGCTTATTGGAGACTGCCCCACGGCTAACCACCACATAATTCCGCCGTGGAAAGGCGGCTGGGATGGGGGCATAGGCGTCATGGAAGCTCTGGGTGTGGTTGGCGTATAGGAAAAATCCCCCCTTGACCTCACGCAAAGCCTTGCGGTTGTGGACACGGACGCCGTACAGGGCTTTGTCAATCACCCAGCCCAGGGGGACGGCCAGCACGTAATACAGGAGAAACGACAGCAGCCGCCACAAAGGATTTTTCCGCACGAAGGTATAATTCTCCGGCAGCGGCTTGTCTTTCATCGCCAGGGCCGCAAAATCGTCCCGGAGCGGGTCAGTGTAATACAGCGTCTTCTTCGCCATCAGACTCCGCCCCTCTCCCGGCCGCCGTGCGGAGGCACCTCTCCATGGCCTGCCACAGCCGTTCCATTGTTCTGGGCCAGCGGCACATCGCAGGCCAGCACGATTATCATAAAGCTATACCCTTGTCCTCCTTGCAGCTTGCGGCCTGCCGCCCCGGCGGGGACAATAAAGCAGGCTCTGCTAAAAAATCGCTGTCCCGCGAGGGCAGTTCGTGCGATTTTTTAACAGGGCCTAGTTTAGCAGTTTTATTAGTTTTTTTCAACTGTTTACCGCAATATTCAACGATTGTTGATACTGCGGCCCGGGAATGCCGCGAGGCATATCCCTGTTCCCTTTTGAATATAGTGCTTCGATACCGGGAGCTTCCTGATTATGGCTGCCAGCCCGGGTCTACGAGGGAGTCTACATAGGAGCGCATTTCCTCTTTGGAGCGAATGCGGCCCGTCTTTTCGACCACCTGCCGCCGCTGCGCTTCCGTGAGGCCCGCAAACACGTCCATGGCGTCCGGGTTTTGGGCCAGGGCCATGCCGAAGCCCAAAGGGATGCCCTCCCCGTTTGCAAAATTCTGCTTCACCGTTTCATCACCCGGCCCTTAGTTTGGCCGGACAGGGGGCTTTCTATGCGTTCTCCCCCTCATGCAGACGGCGGCAGAGGGCGATCTCCTCCGCGTAGCCCTCCTCCTCGTTCGGCGTTTCCAATATGAAGGGCAGCGTTTCCAGCACGGGATGGGTCACGATGCGCGCGATGGCCTCCAGCGGGAACACTCCCTCCAGCAGCTTTGCGTGCCGGTCCTTCTTCGCGCCCAGGGTATTTTTGCTGTTGTTGAGATGGACGGCCTTCAGCCTGTCCAGGCCGATGACGCGGTCAAACTCCGCCAGCACCCCGTCCAGGTCGTTCACCACGTCGTAGCCCCCGTCCCAGATGTGGCAGGTATCCAGGCATACGCCCAGCTTGTCGCTCAGCTCCACCCGGTCGATGATGGCCCGCAGCTCCTCAAAGCGCCCGCCAAGCTCGCTGCCCTTTCCGGCCATGGTTTCCAGCAGAACGGTGGTGGTCATGGCGGGAAACAGCACCTCGTTGAGTACCTCCGCCGTCTTTTCGATGCCCACCTCTGTTCCCTGGCCCACATGACTGCCGGGGTGGAAGTTATAGTACTGGCCGGGGGTATTTTCCATCCGCTGCAAATCGTCCCGGAAGGTCATGAGAGCAAACTCCCGGACGTTCTCCTTGGCCGCGCAGGGATTGAGCGTATAGGGCGCGTGCGCCACCAGGCGGTCTATGTCCTTTTCCCGGCAGAAATCCGCAAACGCGGCCACGTCCGCCGGGTCTATGGCCTTGGCCGCCCCGCCTCTGGGATTTCTCGTGAAGAAGGCAAAGGTGTTTCCTCCCAGCGCGTCCGCCCGTTTTCCCATGGCCAGATAGCCTCCGGCGGCGGATATATGACATCCAATTCGGAACATAATCTCTCCTCACTTTTCATATTTTTCCATAAATCGCCGGTTTCTCTGAAATTTTGACGAAATCCATGATAATTTCATACTGATTTCATAATTACGTCGTACCATAGAAAGGCGGAATGGGGTGTCGTGTCCCCCCCCCTATATTTATTATCCATTGTACCACATTGCCAAATGTGATACAATAAAAAAGCGGATTTTCCGCTTTTGCGTCGAACAGACGCACCCCGCAACAACCATCATACGGGAGGAAACATTACAATGGGAAAACACATCAAGACATGGAACCTGCTCAGCCGTCTGCTGTTTCTTTTGGTATTCGTCATCTCCGTGGGCGTGTTCTTCATGACCCACACCGGCGACAGCTGGGTGGATTTTGCCATCAACATGGCCTTTGACGCCATCGCCGTGCTGTTTCTCGTCATCTACTTTGAGACCTGCGCCCGCCCTCTGGCCAAAGCCGTCTGGGCATTGGACTCCGTGACGCGGGACATCCGCACCTCCGGCGAGGAGCAGCGGACGCTCCTTACAAGATACACCCGGGACAGCGCCCCCTTCGGCTGCCGCCGCCTGGATGAGCGCTACGCCGCCTATCTCCAGGAGCTTCAGCGTCTACAGCGCCAGAACGCCATGACCGCCGACTGCGACATTGAGGATTACATCGGCGAGGACACCATATACGACACGGTGAACAAGCCCTTCTGCGACCAGCTGGGCGGCATTATGAGCGGTCTCGGCATTCTGTTCACCTTCATCGGCCTCGTCTACGGCCTGCGGAATTTCGACGCCTCCTCCGTTGACCTGATGCAGAGCAGCACCCAGGCGCTGATGGCGGGCATTAAGATTGCCTTTTTGACCTCCATCTTTGGCCTTATCTATTCTCTGCTGTTTAACCTGGTCTATAAAAATCTTGTCCGCAGCGGCGTACAGGCTGTCCGGGAGTTCCAGGACGCCTATACCGAGCGGGTGCGCCCCAGCAACGAGCACGCCGCCGAAAACGCCATGCTGCGTATGCAGTCGGAGCAAAACGCCGCGCTGGAGCGCTTCGGTGCCAGCGTGGGCGACCAGGTGAGCGAGTCCATCATCACGCTAATGCAGCCCATGGTGCAGCAGCTCCAGGACAGCATCAACAACTATGTCACCGTGTCCATCGAGGATCAGCGCGCCGGGATGGACAAGGTAGTGCGCTACTTCCTGGAAAACATGAACACCGCCCTGGGCAGTATTTTCGTCCAGCTCAAGGCCCGGACGGAAGATTTGACCCGCTGGGAGAAGGACACCATCGACAGCTTCCGCACCATGTCCGAGAGCATCGGCAAGACCGGCCGCGACCTGGCTCAGACCCAGGCGTACTGCCAGGACATGATACGCACCATGGCCGCCTATACGGAGACCATCCAGTCCCTGACCTCCGCCCAGACCACGGTGGTGCAGGGGATGGAGAGCTTCATGGACGATTACCGCCGGCACCACGAGACGGAGGACGCGCTGGTGCGCTCTATGTCCGCCGCCGCGCAGACCGCCGCCGCCAGTATGGACAAGAGTCTTGTCGTGGCCCAGTCCATCGAGCGCATGGCCGACCAGATGGAATCCGCCCAGCGCGCCGGCACCCAGCAGACCGTGGAGGCCGGCCGTCAGATGGCGGGCGCCGCCCAGTCTGTGCAGGAGATGGCCGGGGCCGTCACCGCGGACATCAACGCCGCCGCCGCGCGGCTTGAGCGGGCCGCCGGGGATTTGGACGGGGTCATGTCCCGTAGCGTCAGCGACAGCCTGGCCCAGATGGACGACAGCCTGGCCCGCCTGAACGACAGCCTGAATCACACCGCCTCCGTCATGACCAGCGTGACCCAGTCCCTCCGGGCCATGCCCAAGACCGTCAACTCCCTGGACGGGGACATTAAGGCCTCCGCCAAGACCATCGACACGGAGCTGAAGCTGCTTTTGAAGGCCGTGTCCGACACGCAGAGGAGCCTGTCCCGCTTCAACACCGACCTGGAACGCCGGATCGACAGGTGAGGAGGTACCTATGGCAAGACGAAACCGAAAGCCAACGGAGTTTCAGGAGGTATCCTACTGGCAGTCCTATTCCGACATGATGGCCGGAGTGCTGCTGATGTTCATCCTCATCATCTGCGGCACGCTGTTCGTGCTGATGCAGGTGAAAAACTCCTATGACGCAAGCGAGCTGGAGCTTCAGCAGCGGGAGGCCGAGCTGGAGGAGGAAATCTCCGAAAAGTTGGGCTATATCGACCTGACCGAGGCCCAGCAGGCCCTTTTGGACGAGCAGCAGGCTCAGCTGGATGAACAGCAGGCGGAGCTGGACGCGGCCCAGGAGGAGCTGAACGCCCGGGAGCTAGAGCTGGAGGACGCGCTGCTCCTTCTGGCCCAGCAGCAGGAGGAGCTGGAGGCCAAGGAGACCCAGATTCAGGATCAGGAGGCCGCCCTCGCGAGCCAGCAGGCCCAGCTGGAGGAAATCATCGGCGTGAAAAAGGAAATCATCGCCGCCCTGTCCAGCGCCTTTGCAAACACCGATTTGAGCCTCTCTGTGGATTCTCAGACCGGGGCCATCACCCTGGATTCCAGCGTTCTGTTCGACTATAACAGCTCGGAGCTGAGCGATGAGGGAAAGGCGACCCTGGCCGCCTTCCTGCCCGCCTATTTCGACGTGGTGCTGTCCGACGAGTATATCGACTATATCTCCGAAATTATCATCGAGGGCCACACGGATACCTCCGGCTCCTATATCTATAACCTTGAGCTGAGCCAGGAGCGGGCCGCCTCTGTGGCCGCCTACTGCCTGGACGACGACCAGGCCATCTTCTCCTCCGATATGATCAGCGTGGTGCGGGAGCTGGTCTCCGTCAGCGGCCGCTCCTGGAGCAGCCCCATCTACGCCAGCGACGGTACCGTGGACGCGGACGCCAGCCGCCGGGTGGAGATAAAATTCCGCCTCTCCGACGAGGAGATGGTAGACCAGCTCCTCGAGGTGCTGGACAGCTACGACACAGACGACGCAGGCTAAAACAAAACACAGCAAAAATCGCGGGAGACGAAAGCCGTCTCCCGCGATACAGTCCCGCTTCTTATCATCCGGCGAAGGCTATGTCTATATCCCCGTTGTTCCCGTTGACGGTCAGGGTGCGGCTTTGGCCTTCCTTTTCAGCGGGAAGGTTGCTGTCCCCTTTCTTGATGGAGCAGGCGATGGCGTACTCCTCATATGTTCCGGCCAGAGAGCCGGAAATGCTGCCGTTTTTGGCGTTTAGCGTCACATGGATAGCGTCCAGTGTGTCCAGCAGAATGTCGCCGCCGTTGGCGGTCAGTGTGGCGCTCCCGGCCACGGTCAGGGAGGTGAGCGTGATGTTCTCGGTGGTTGTGGCGACGGTCAGGGCCTCCAGACCGTCCGGCACCTGGAGGCGAATGAGACGGTAGCTCGCGTCCGTCTTGGCGCCAATGTAGTCCGTCCAGCTCTTGTCGCTGGCGGAGGTCATGGTGAGGCAGCCGTCCTCCGACAGGTCAATGTCGTAATACTCCTGGTCGCTCACATAGTAACTGATGTGCACCTGTCCGTCCTGCGAGGGAGATACCTGCACCGAGCGGTCTCGTACGTCAATGGATATTTCCGTGACCGCATCGCCCTCGGCGGTGTAGCTTTGCAGCGTGTGGAAAACGGTTTCCTCCTGCTCGGCGCAGCCGGTAAGGGTAAAAATCGCGGCAAGGCAAAGGATGAGTGGGATGATTTTTTTCATGGTGTTTTTTCCTCCTTGAATGTCTTTTCCGGGCGTTGCTTTTTTCTGCCGCCCTGTGATATGATGGCATCATAATCCTTTGTGTAACAAAAAGGTCAAGGGGGAAATGAAGGAATTTTATACAGTTGGCGAGGCCGCGAAGCTGGCGGGCGTTACCAGAGAGACGCTGCGCCATTATGACCGCGTGGGACTGGTGCGGCCCAGTCGCCGGGATGAATGGACGGGCTATCGCTATTATACGGAGCAGGACGTTGTTCGTCTGAAAACCGTCCGGGCCTTGCAGCAGATGGATCTGCCCCTGCGGGAGATACGCCGGGTGCTGGCGTATGAGAGCCTGGAACAAATAATAGTCTTTTTGGAGGAGGCGGAGCGGCGGGCGGATGAAAAAATCGCCTCGCTGGAATACAGCAAGGCGAAAATTCAACTGGCCCGGCGGGACTATGAGACGAAGCTGCTGGCCGGAGAGCAGGGGAATGAGGCTGCCGTCCGGCGTCTGCCGGAGCGAGTCATACTCCTGTCAGACAAGCTGGAGCAGCCGACGCTGGAAAACCTTTGGAGCTATCAGCGGCATTTCTATGTGCAGCTCGGCTTCGACCGGCGGGAGGAATTTGCTTTTGAGGATGTGGCCGGGGTCTATACGGAAAACTGAGTTTCCCTCCTGTTCGCAGTGTGTACCGGT
>JAJQHT010000316.1 GCA_021199595.1 Oscillospiraceae bacterium | reverse complement strand
CGTTTTCAAATCGGGAAAGGCAATCTCGCCGGTAATATAGCTGACGCTTTTCATCACGTCCGGGGCATTTTTCCAGGGATTCAGGCCGTTTACGGAAACAGCGCCGCCATCGGGCTTCAAAAAGCCCATCATGTGCCGGATGGTGGTTGTCTTGCCGGAACCGTTGGTTCCCAGATAGCCGAATACCTCGCCCTCCTGAATTTCCAGAGAGACATCGAAAACGCCCCGGTTTTGTCCGTAATCCTTTGTCAGGTGGTCTACAGAAATAACAGTATTGCTCATTGCCTCACTTCCTTTCGGAACGCCGGGACGGCAGCCCCTCAAAATGATGGCCGGTATCGTAGAAGCCCATAAAATAATCCTCCAGGGTAAAGGGAATTTCCACAAAATCCGCAATGTGAAAGCCACTCAGACTCTCGGTCAGCTCTCCTACCTGGTCTGCCGGAATCTGCACCCGCGCCCGCAGCTTTCTTTCGTTTTTGGATGTGAAGGTAAGTGGCTTGCTGACAAAGGCCGCGTAGGAATCGGCGTCCGAAAAGGACACCCGGTAGATTCTGTCGTGCTTTTGTTTCAGCTCCTCTGACTGAAATTCTGACACGATTTTGCCGTCCCGAATGATGGCGATACGGTCGCAGACGGCGTCTACCTCGTGGAAGATATGGGAGGACAGGAAAATCGTCTTGCCCCGCTGCTTTTCCTCTCGGATATACTCGATGAAGGTCTCCTGCATCACCGGGTCAAGGCCGGAGGTGGGTTCGTCCAGAATCAAAATATCCGGGTCGTGCATAAAGGCGGTGACGACGGCCAGCTTTCGCTTGACGCCCAGGCTCATTTTCTTTATGCTGATATGGGGATCCAGCTCAAAGCGATCCAGCAGCATTTGCAGGTATTTTTCCTTCTTTATTCCGCGCATTTTCTCCATCATGTGGAGAAACGCCGTGCCGGAAAGACCAGCCGGAAGCGTCACCTCCCCCGGAAGATACCCCACGGTGTTTTGCAGCCGGGCGCTGTTTTTCCAGCTGTCCATTTCCAGGATGGACGCGCTGCCCTCCTGGGGCTTGGAAAAGCCCATCAGGTGCCGAATGGTGGTGGTCTTACCAGCTCCGTTCGGCCCAAGGAAGCCGTAGCATTCGCCCCTGTCTATTTTAATATTCACGTCAAATACGCCCCGGCCATGGCCGTAGTCCTTTGTCAGATGATTTACCGAGATTTCTGACATTCAAAATTCCTCCTTGACATTATCCAACAACTTGTTGTACGATGGATTATACCCGTATGAGAGGGAAACATCAACCATCAATATTTTCAGAACTGTCGGATAATACAGGGAGGAAAAAGATATGAAAAAGCAGCCAGAGGTAACAGAGCGGACGCGGCAGCGGTTTTTGGAGGCGTTCTGGTCGCTGGTCAGAGAAAAGCCCGTCGCGAAAATATCTGTCAGTGAGCTGACAAAACGCGCGGGATATAACCGCAGCACGTTTTATGAGTATTTTCTGGACACGGACGAGCTTTTCGGGGCTGCTAGAGCAGCTAAAAGAGACGATTTTACAGGCTATGTCGGAAAAACATTCCTTGGGGGCCATGTTTCAAATTATCTTTGCGGCCATGAACGAGAAAATATATCTGCTTATGGGACCGAACGGAGATTCGGCTTTCCTGGCACGGGTGCAGTCGGAGATGCTCCCTTTTTTGGAGGCGTATGTTCCCGTCTCGAAGGACACGCCTTACTTCGATTATCTGATTTGCTTTGCAAATTCCGCGCTGTTTGGCCTGTTGCAACGCTGGAATGAAAAAGGGAAGGACATAAGCACGGAGGAAATCAGCGGACTGATGCAGGAGCTTGTTTTGAAGGGGCTGACATCCCGCGTTTCTCCACAGGTTATGATGTGATGGAATAAAGCAAGAAACAGGGCCAGGCCGCCCTTCTCGGACGGTCTGACCCTGCTTGATGTTTAAAAGACTTTGGCGTTTATGCCTTCCACAGACTGTGGAGATTGCAGTAAGCGTAGACGGCTACCACCTCGTCGCCCTCCAGGATGGGGAACACAGCCTTGGGAGGCTGGCCGGGCTTCAGCTCCTTGCGCTGGTTGCCCTGCTTGGTTTGCAGGGAGATCCACTCGATGTAATGCTCCGGCAGCATGGGATGCTCTGTGGCGCCCACGGTGACGCTGACCTTGCCGTCCGCCACCTGATAGACCGGAACGTGCTTTTCCACGGCGGCATCGGTGGTGCCGGGGATGATTTCCTTCATCTCCTCGCCGCAGCATATAATGGGTATGCCGGTCTCTTTTACCACGGCGATAATCTTGCCGCAATGTTCACAGGAATAAAATCTTTGCTCCATGTTTGTACCTCCTGAAAAAATGCAGAATTGCTGAAAGCGTTTCTTTTTCAATTTTATCTGGTGTCAGCACATTTGTCAATAAAATTCACAAAGTGGTATTGGAGGTCCTATTGTTTTTGCCTTGGGATATTTGTTATAATATGGGCATCTATGCGGGCCGGACGGGGCTATTGGCCTTAGAGATCCTGACAGCAACAGATTAGTACATCGGCTATCATGTGTTTTTTGCAAGCGGGAACACGGGAAGTATCTTCCGGGTATATTTCACCCCCGACGGACAAATGGGGTAACTGGAGCAATTTGATAAATAATTTTCCGCCGTTGACAAAGGAAACCAAGGTGGATATACTAAGTGTACTATATAATTAGTTCAAGGTCGGCTGTTAGGAGCCATTGACCAAAAATGTGATTTAGGAGAATGATTATGAGTCAGGAATGTGAATGCAACGAGAGCTGTGAGGGCTGCACGGTAGAGTGCGACCAGCGGCAGGAGCAGCCGGATCCGGCGTCCTTCTTGGAGGAGCTGAACGGCAAATCCTATGTGGGCAAGGTCATCGCAGTCATGAGCGGCAAGGGCGGCGTGGGAAAATCCATGGTCACGTCCCTTCTGGCCCTTGCGGCGGCGAAAAGCGGCAAGCGCGTGGCGATTTTGGATGCGGATGTCACCGGCCCTTCTATCCCCATGGCCTTCGGCCTACATGAGCGGCCCGTGGGCGATGAGGCAGGAATCGTGGCCCTGGAAAGCGAGAGCGGCATCAAAATTATGAGCATTAACCTGCTTTTGCAGAACGAGACAGACCCGGTGGTCTGGCGCGGGCCTATCATTGCCGGAACGGTGAAGCAGTTCTGGACAGACGTGGTGTGGGGCGACGTAGACTATATGTTCGTGGATATGCCTCCCGGAACGGGGGACGTGCCCCTGACTGTGTTCCAGTCTCTGCCTGTGGATGGCGTGGTGGTCGTCACAACGCCTCAGGATTTGGTTTCCATGATAGTGGAAAAGGCCGTGAACATGGCGAAGATGATGAACGTGCCTGTGGTGGGCCTCGTGGAAAATATGAGCTGGTATGAGTGCCCCTGCTGCGGCCAGAAGCTGCCCATTTTTGGGGAGAGTCATGTCCAGGAGGACGCGGCCAGGTTCGGCGTTGAAAACGTGGCCTGCCTGCCCCTGAATCCCACGCTGGCTGCCGCCTGCGACAAGGGTATGGTGGAAAGCGCGGATATATCCGCTCTGTGGGACTTTGCGCAAAAGCTGTAAGTTAGACAGGATCTGAATAATGCGGTCTGGCCCCGCCAGGTCTTATGCGTCTCGTTCTGGCGCAAAAGATCCGGCGGGGCAGGGCAGAATGTGCTGTAAGCGCATAGAGAGAAAGGACGCTTGGAAAGCATGAGAAGATACATCGTCCAAAAGGATCTGATGGAGGAGAATATACGCCTGGTGCAGCAGGCGGCGGGTACGGCGCTGCTTTATGGGGTGCTGAAGGTGAACGGCTACGGCCTGGGCCTTGAGTCAATGGCCCGTATGCTTGCCGCACAGGGGATAGACCATTTTGCCGTAACAGAGCCGTCGGATGTGATGGCAGTCTGCGGATTCGGCCTGCCTGTGGCGGAGGTTCTGCTGATGCGCCCTGTGACCGAGCCGGAGACGCTGGACAAGCTTTTGCCTCTGCCGGTCACGTTTTCCGTCGGCAGCTCTGAGGATGCCGAGGCGCTGTCTCAGGCCGGTCAGCGGACGCATATCACGCCTCAGGCTCATATCCAGGTGGACACCGGCCTTGGCCGGTTTGGATTTACAGCCGGGAAGCCGGAGGTCATTCGCCGGATATATGAGCAGTATGAGGATATACACTTTACCGGCATCTATACGCATTTCACCTGCGGCGCGAACCGTCGGCTGACGGAGCGGCAGTTCCAACGTTTTCAGGGGACTGTCAAGGCGCTGGAACAGGCCGGGATTACCGTGGGCCTCAGGCACTGTGCAAGCTCGCCGGCCCTGTTTCATTACCCGGAGGCCCGGCTGGACGCTGTGCGTATTGGTTCCGCGCTGCTGGGGCGTATTCCCGAAGGGGAGCGCTTTGGCTTGAAGCCCGTCGGTGTGTGCGAGGCTACTATCGACGAGGTGAAGACCTTGCCGGCCGGCATGACGGTGGGCTACTCCGCTCTTTTCCGCGCCGAGCATGACATGAAAACCGCGACTGTTTGTGTTGGCGCGGTCAACGGCGTCGGCATGGAGGTCGGTGGCGGTAAAAAAGACTTTAGCGTTAGCATTCAGGCGCTGCTCCGGCAGGCGGTGCATCTTGTCCGCCGCCGGAAGGGGCTTTGCGCCAACGTGAACGGGCATACTGCCTATGCGCTGGGCGTCGTATGTACGGAAGCGGTGATACTGGATGTAACCGGCATCGACTGCCGCCAGGGCGACCGGGTGCTGATTTCCATGAATCCCCTTTATCAGCGGCGCATGGAATGCGTATGGATAGACAGCCGCGCTGATGAGAGTGCGGAGAAAAACAGCGGGCCTGTATAATACCTTTAGGAGACTTTAAAATGGGTTATCCTCACATCACCGTGAATATAAATACCCTCCGCGAAAATGTGGAGCGCTGCGCCGAGCTTTGCCACAGTCAGGGCATAGCCCTTGCGGCGGTAACAAAATGCTTCTGCGCCGTGCCTCCCATCAGCGGGATGCTGGAGGAGAGCAGCTGCGACTGGCTTGCAGACGCCCGCATTGACAATTTGCGTATTTTGAAAACGGCGAAGCCGCGGTTTCTTATTCGTGTCTCTCAGCCCTGGGAGGTGGAGGACACCGTCCGCTGGTCGGAGGCCAGCCTCCAATCGGAGGCGGAGACCATCAGGCTCCTTGGCGAAGCCGCGTCCCGCCTGGGAAAGCGGCACCAGGTCATTTTGTCCTGCGATTTGGGCGACCTGCGGGAAGGCTGTTTTTTTGAAAATAAGGCCGATATTTACGCTGCCGCAGAGGCAGTTCTGGCCCAGCCTATGCTTGAGCTTGCGGGCGTGGGGATGAATCTTGGTTGCTTTGGCGGAGTGCTGCCCTGTCAGGAAAACATGGGCGGTCTGGTTGACATCGCAAACGACCTGCGTTCTCGCTATGGCGTATCGGCCCCGGTGGTCAGCAGCGGCGGCTCATCCATGATACATGACCTGCTGGCCTGCCGTGTGCCGGAGGGACTCAACCAATGCCGCATTGGGGAGCTTTGGCTCACCGGACACGACCCCGGTTTGGGCGTGGATATAGAAGGCTATCGCAATGATGGGTTCCTGTTTTCTGCACAGCTGGTCGAGGTGAAAAATAAACCCTCTAAGCCCATCGGCCCCACTGGCGGCGACGCCTTCGGCATCGTGCGTCAGTGGCCGGATTTAGGCCCTATGCGCCGGGGGATTCTGGCCTGCGGCAGACAGGACATGGAGCTGGAGGGACTTATCCCTCAGGACGGACGCATCCGCATCCTGGGCGGCAGCAGCGATTACACCCTGGTAGACCTGACGGACGCCCCTGAATACGCCGTGGGCGATATTCTGACCTTCCGATTGAATTACGCTGCGGTTATGAGGGCCTTCACCAGCCCCTATGTGGAAAAAGTGTATATATAACTGGCAAGTCATATTCGCGGATTTTGATGTAATTTGCTCCGTGGAAAATACTTGTAATTTGGCGGCAAGGCTGTTACTATATGTGGTGCGCCTTGCCGCGTTTATTATGCTCATAAGGAGAGAAAAATCTGTTATGAATCTATTTCTGCCTGCGGCCATTGCGCTGATTGCAGGACTTTTGATGACCCGTGTAGCCAGCCGGTTCCAGCTTCCGGATGTGACCGCCTATCTGGTGGCCGGTGTGCTTGTGGGGCCGTATTGTCTGGGAGCGCTGGGAATACCCGGCCTGGGCTTCAATACCATGGAGCAGGTCAGCGCCCTGGATTTTATTTCCACTCTGGCCCTGGGATTTATCGCCTTCACTATCGGCAGTGAGTTTAAGCTGACCGATTTGAAAAACACGGGCCGGAAAATTCTCATCATCGGCATATTGGAGGGGGTCATTACCTCCCTGGTGGTGGACATTGTTCTTCTGATCGCGCAGATATTTTTAAAGGGAACGCTGACCGCTGCCGGCGCCATCACCATGGG
>JAJQHT010000024.1 GCA_021199595.1 Oscillospiraceae bacterium | reverse complement strand
GGACGAAGACCATGGTCATATCCTTCAGCCTATTTTTTACTTTCTCCATGTAGTTTTTGCCCCCACAAATTTAATTCTCATCGTGAACACTGGTGGATGCCATGTCGAGGATGCGCTCCTGGGAAAACTCCGATTTTTCCAGCGTTCCCGCCAGGCACCGCTCCCCAAAGACCACGATGCGGTCAGACATTCCCAAAAGCTCCTCCATGTCGGAGGTGACCATGATAATGGTCTTGCCCTGCTCCACCAGGCCGTTCATCAGCTCGTATATCTCATACTTCGCGCCCACGTCGATGCCGCGGGTTGGCTCGTCAAAGATGATGATTTCCGCATTGGCGGCCAGGGCCTTGCCCACCACCACCTTCTGCTGGTTGCCGCCGGAGAGGGTCAGAACCTTGGTCTTGTCCAGGTCGGGCGCTTTGATGCGCATGGACTTGCCGTAGTAGTCCGCAATCTCCTTTTCCTTTTTGCGGTTGATGACGCCGAAGCGGTTGGAGATGTTGCCCAGCACGTTATAGACCAGGTTCCAGGAGATTGTCTCACCCAGGAAGCAGCCCTCGCGCTTTCTGTCCTCCGGGCACATACCGATGCCGTATTTGTGCATGGCGTCCCGCGGGGATTTGATATTGGCGGGTTCGCCGTTTACGTATATCTCGCCCCACTGCTTTTTCTCCGCGCCGAAGATGACCTTCATGATTTCCGTGCGGCCCGCGCCTACCAGACCGGATATGCCCAGTATTTCGCCCTTGTGGGCCTGGAAGGATATATTTTTGACCCCGTTGCCCGTCAGATTTTTGACCTCCAGGGCCACGTCGCCAATCTCCACGTTCCGCTGGGGGAAGGTCTGGGTCATTTCCCGGCCCACCATGTATTTGATAAGCTCCGGGCGGGTGGCCTGGTCGGTCTCCAGGGTGACGATGTATTCCCCGTCCCGCAGAACGGAGACCTTGTCGGAGAGGGTGAATATCTCATCCAGACGGTGAGAGATATATATGATCGCCACGCCGTCCGCCTTCAGCTTGCGCACGATGGACATAAGGATGTCCACCTCCGCCAGGGACAGGGGCGCGGTCGGTTCATCCAAGATAAGGATGCGGGCGTTTTTGGAGACGGCCTTCGCAATCTCCACAATCTGCATATGGCCGGGTGTCAGATCCCGCACCAGGGTGGCGGGGTTTATGTCCACGCCGAAGTCGTCAAACAGCTTTTGGGCCTTTTCGTTCATGGCCTTCTGGTTCACCAGGTGGCCCATGTTCTCCCCGTAGCAGATATTTTCCGCTGCGGAAAGCACGTCGATCAGGTTAAATTCCTGGTAAATACACTCAACGCCGTGCTGCCGGGCCAGGGCCGGGGTCATGGCGGTGTAGGTTTCCCCGTCCAGGGTGATGGTGCCGCCGTCCGGGGCGTGAGCGCCGGTGATGGTTTTTATCAGGGTGGACTTGCCCGCCCCGTTTTCCCCCACAATGGCGTGTATCTCTCCGGGATAGAAATCCATGGAGACATGGTTCAGCGCCACCACGCCAGGGAAGACTTTAATGATGTCTTTTAAAGAGAGAACAGGCTCTTTTTCAGTCAAAGGAACGCACCTGCCTTTATTGAATGGGATAAGAATAGGATTTTTTGAAAGAGGCGGTGCGAAGCTCGTCGCACCGCCTCGAAAGCCTAGGATTTAAGGAAATACAGAGTGGCTAAAATTAGCCGATATACTCCGTGATCTTGTACTCGATAGCGGGGTTATCGTTGCCGTTGACCCAGGAATCGGAGTAGCCGTAGATGTTGCTCACGGTGATGGTGTCGTAATAGGTTGCGCCATACTCGAAGTCATAGCCCTCGATGCCGCAGGCGGACAGGAGGATGTCGCCCAGATGCTCGCCGGTCAGGGTGGCGGAGTCCTTGGTCACATTGCCGTCTGCGGCGGTCTCAGAGGGAACGCCATAGGTGGAGTAGCCCTTGATGGCGGTGGAGGAAGGATCCTCCTGTGCGCCGGCATACAGATCCAGGAAGGTGGAATCCTCGCCGTAGCAGGGGATAACGCAGTAGTCGGCCAGGTCAAGGCCGTTCTGGTCGCAGTAGTCAGCGATGGCGTCAGCGGCGCCCATGGCCTCTTCCGGCTCGTAGGCGATGAAGATGTGGCAGTCGGGGTTCGCGCCCAGCACGTCCTGCGCGTTGTCATAGGCGTCGGAGTAGGCGGAATCGCCATAGGAGGAGGTAGTGGATACGCGGACGAGAATGTCGGAGGCGTCCACCGTGCCAGTCATAGCGTTGGAGCGATACACGCCGTCCTGGATGTCGGTGTAAACGTCGCAGGCGACCTCATAGAGACCGTCGGCATTGGTGGGGACATTGCCGCCCTCGGCTACGCGGTTGGTGACCCAGTCCTCAGCGGCCTGGACAGCGTACATACCAGTAATCTCATAGGCGGTGTACACGCAGCCGGAGATGCCATAAGCGGTAGGCTCAGCGCCCAGCATGGCCACGGCGATGCCGGCATCAAGAGCGTCAAGCACTACGTCCTGAAGCATATCCACGCTCATGGCGGCAATCATCAGGCAGCCGACGTTGCCGGCGGCGATGGCGTCCTCAACAAACTGCACCTGTGCGGAGGGGTCGCCCTGGGCGTCCTTCTTAACATAGGTGAAGCCCTCAGCCTCCATCATAGCGCCCATGGCGTCGTTGATGAGTACCAGGCCCTCAGCGCCGGTGGTGGGCAGGATGGACCAAACCTCCATCTGGCCGTTCCACTCAAAATCGACGGTGATTTTGTCGGAGGTCTCCTCAGCGACTTCTTCGACCTCCTCGGCTTCCTCAGCCTCGGCCTCTTCGGCAGTGTCCTCGGCGGTCAGAGAATCCAGCAGAGCCTGGATGTCGTCCAGAGAATCCTGGATGCCGTCCAGCTGGCTGGTGTAGTCGGTGCTGCTGCACGCTGCAAGAGACAGGCACATGACAGCAGCCAGAACAATTGCGATAATCTTTTTCATTGTCCAATTTTCCTTTCTAAACCTATTAAATTATTGCTAGGCTTGTGATAATTATAATAATCTCGCTGGGAAATGTCAAGGGAATCGGAGGCAAAATGTTAAAAAAGTTTAATGGTAAATTGCAGGTACCGCGTTTGTAAAAAATCACAAAAACAGGTGTCTTTCAGGGAAATACATGGGAAGAAGTCATAATTTTGAAAGTTTGAACAGATTAAATTTCATTTTTTCCTTGCCAATTCAAAAAGATGCGAGTATAATGAATCCATCTTGAATTATTCCCGAAAAGAAAATGCAAGAAATCGTTATTTAGGAGGACAAACCCCAATGAAAAAGACTCTGTGGAAAACGCTTGCGCTTATGCTGGCCCTGGTCATGATGCTTGGTATGTTCGCCGGCTGCTCCAGCTCCAGCGACGCCGACACGACCGAGGAGGCCGAGACTGAGGAGGTCGAGGAGACCACCGAAGAGACTGCCGAAGAGGCTGAAGAGACCGAGGAAGCCGAGGCTGAGGAGGAGACCGCCGCTGCGACTGACTTCTCTTCCATCACCGGCAACCTGACCATGGGCACCGGCGGTGAGTCCGGCACCTATTACGCCTTCGGCGGCGTACTGTCCAACTACATTGGCCAGAACACCGGCCTGAGCATCAACACCGTGTCCACCGGCGGCACCACCGCGAACATCGAGGGCATCAGCGAGTTCCTGTATGACCTGGCGCTGGTTCAGTCCGACGTTATGACCTATGCCTATGAGGGCACCAACTCCTTCGAGGAGACCGGTGCCAACACCGACTTCCTGGTTCTGGGCGCCCTGTATGCCGAGACCGTGCAGATTGTGACCCTTGACCCGGAAATCACCTCCGTGTCCGACCTGGCCGGCAAGAGCGTCTGCGTGGGCGACGTTGGCTCCGGCACCTACTACAATACCGTTGACATCCTGGCTGCCTATGGCATGACTCTGGACGACATCACCCCCATCTATCAGTCCTTCGGTGATTCCACCGAGAGCCTGAAGGACGGCAAGATCGACGCCGCGTTCATCTGCGCCGGCGCTCCCACCACCGCCGTCACCGACCTGGCCACCAGCCAGACCGTGTATCTCGTGTCCATCGACGACGAGCACATGGCTACCCTGCTGGAGAGCTGCCCCTACTATGCCTCTCTGACCATCCCCGCCGGCACCTACGCCGGATTTGACGAGGACTGCGTCACCATCACCGTGAAGGCCACCCTGGTCTGCCGCGCTGACCTGGATGAGGATACGGCTTACGCCATCGTCGCCACCATCTTCGACAACGCCGAGGCCATCACCGAGCTGCACGCTAAGGGTGCTGAGCTTGACCTGACCTTTGCCACCGAGGGCATCGCGGTTCCCTTCGCGAGCGGCGCTGCCAAGTACTTCGCTGAGCATGGCATCGAAGTGGAGACTGTCGATTAATTTGCGCATGACAACTCAGGACGGGGCGCCGCACAGCGGCGCTCCATCCCCCATTTATATATAAGTGTTTTCCATTTGTGAAGGGAAACCTTTATATATAATCATTTTTCCCGCAGGCAGCGGTTTTGCGATATTCTGTTATCAGGAGGTGCTGTATGGCGCTGTTCAAAAAGAAAGGGCAGGAGGAGCCTGCGGCCGCTGCGGCGGAGGCTGCCGCCGCGAAAAAAGCGGAGGAGCCGGTCTTCGATGCTGACGCCGTGGACGCGGTCATGAAGAAATATGACCGGGAGTCCAATACCCGCATTTGGGAGGGCTGGCAGAAATGGGTGGTATACGGCCTGATGGCCGCGTTCTCCCTGTTTTCCATCTATGTGACGCTGTTTGCCACCTGGCTGGATCTGGTGCGGTATCCCTCCTTTGTGGCCTGCATCATGCTCATTGGCTATCTGAACTTCCCGGCAAAAAAGGGCGTGCAGAAGGTCAATCATATTCCCTGGTTCGACTGGATCATTATGATTCTGGGAACCTGCGCATTTTTGTATATTGTTGTAAACGCCAAGGATTTGACCGTCCGGGCTGTGGGCTATAAATACCTTTATTGGTATGAGATCGTCCTGGGCATCATTGCCATCCTGGCCCTGTTCGAGCTGTGCCGCCGGAGCGTGGGTATTCCCATCATGGTCGTGGCCGGATGCTTTATCCTCTATGCCATCTATTATTTCTGGATTGGCAAGGGCCTGAGCTTTGGCAACGCTGTCAGCCAGCTCACCTATCGTTTGACCTATACCACCACCGGCGTTATGACCACGCCTATTCAGGTCTGCGCCAAATTTATTGTGGTGTTTCTCATATTCGGCGCGTTTTTGGAGCGCACGGGCATCTCTGATTTCTTCATCAGTCTTGCCAACTGCCTGGCCGGTTCCTCCAGCGGCGGCCCGGCGAAGGTGGCGGTTATCTCCTCCGCTCTGTGCGGCATGGTGTCCGGCTCCTCCGTGGGCAACACCGTCACCACCGGATCCGTCACCATCCCCATGATGAAAAAGACCGGCTACAAGCCGGAGTTTGCCGGGGCGGTGGAGGCGGCGGCCTCTACCGGCGGACAGATCATGCCGCCCATCATGGGCGCAGCTGCCTTCCTGATGGCGGAATATGTGGGCGTGTCCTATTCGAGCATCATTGTCCGGGCCATTCTGCCCGCCGTGCTGTACTTTTTGGGCATCTTCATCTGCGTCCATCTGGAGGCGAAGCGCCTGGGCCTGAAGGGCATTCCAAGAGAGCAGCTGCCGAAGTTCCGCACCTTGGCAAAGAAGCTCTATCTCCTGCTGCCGTTGGTCATTCTGATTTATCTGGTTTGCAGCGGCAACCGCACCATGGCCTATGCCGCCACCATCTCCATTATGGCGTGCATTGTGGTGAGCCTCTTTAATAAGGACGCGCGCATGACCCCCGCCGTACTGTTCGACGCGCTGGCGAAGGGCGGTCAGTCCTGCATCTCCGTGGCGGCGGCCTGCGCCATCGCCGGCGTGATTGCCGGGTGCATCACCATGACGGGTCTGGCCTCCCAGATTATCACCGCCGTTATCACCATCGCAAACGGCCATCTGATCGTCGCCCTGCTGCTTACCATGATCTGCTGCATTATCCTCGGCATGGGCGTTCCCACCACGGCGAACTACTGCATCATGGCCTCCACCTGCGCCCCCATCCTGATTCAGATGGGCGTGCCCACCCTGGCGGCTCACTTCTTCGTGTTCTATTTCGGCATCGTGGCGGATATTACCCCGCCGGTGGCCTTGGCAGCCTACGCAGGCTCGGCCATTGCCGGGTCGAAGCCAATGAGAACGGCAGTGAACGCCACAAAGCTGGCCATAGCAGCCTTTGTTGTGCCGTATATCTTCGCGTTTAACCCGGCCATGCTGCTTATCGACACAAACGCATTGGAGGTCATTCAGCTCATCATCACCTCCGTTGTGGGCATGGTGTCCCTGGGCGTCGCGCTGGAGGGGTATCTCCGGGGGCCTGTTCCCTGGCCGCTGCGCATCGTTGCCGCCGCCGGCGGATTGTTCCTGATTTATCCCGGCACGCTCAGCGATGTGGTGGGCCTGGTGGTCATTG
>JAJQHT010000308.1 GCA_021199595.1 Oscillospiraceae bacterium | reverse complement strand
ACCATCAGCAGCGATTACCTGTCCTTCTCGGACAGCTCTGCCAGCACCCTGAAGATTCTGCTGGTGGTGATTGTGCCGGTGCTGTTTTTGGCCTCCGGCGTGGTGATATTCATTAGAAGGAGGCGGCGCTGATGAAGCGGGGCGCAAAACTGGGCGTGCTGGTGGCGGCGCTGGCCGTACTGCTGGGCGCGTGGGGACTGATAAATTACCTGACCACCCAGAAGGAGGCTGCTGACGCGGCCCTGGAGATAACAGATGACGACATCGACCTGGCCGTGGGCGAATATGACGATGTGACGGCCCTCTCCTGGACGTATGGCGATGAGACGGTGAATCTTACTTATGATGCGGATGCGGAGGAATGGGTCAACGCTGACGACGAGACCTGCCCCATCGACCAGACCGCTGTGGAGGCGCTGATTACCGCCGTCTCCTCCACCTGCGCCTCCCAGGAGGTGACGGATGTAGAGGACTTTGAACAGTACGGTCTGGACGAGCCGACCCTGACGGTGGAGGCATCTACAGCGGATAACACCGTGAGCTATGCCGTGGGCAGCATCAGCCTGACCGGGGAATATTACGTCCGTGTTGACGGAGGAACCTCAGTTTATACGGAATCCGGCCTGCTGGCTGGGGCTTTCCAGGTGCAGATAGACGATCTGCTCCAGCTGGAGAGTACGCCGGAGGATGTGGCCTCTGTCTTGAGCCTTACCGTGGAGACGGATGTGACCTCCTATACCGTCGAATATGTGGAGGATGCTTCGGATATTTACTATACGAACGCCTATACCTGGTTTTTGACAGAGCTGGACGGCGTGGATTATACGGCGGCAGCCGAGACGGTCTCTGAGGAAGCAGAGGAAACGGAAGAGGTCGAGGCTTCTGAGGAAACGGAAGAAGCTGAGGACGAAACCGAGACTATATCGGTCACAACGGGCATTACAGCTTTGGATGCGGATTCCGCCGCAGCACTGTATGAGCTTGTCAGCGGCGTTTCCTTCCTCTCGTGCGAGACCTGGAATGCAGAGGATTTGTCTGAATACGGTCTGGACGATCCCCAGGGCGTCGCTACGCTGACCTATCTGGATTCAGAGGGGGAGACGCAGACCTTTACCCTGGAATTTGGGGATTATACCAGCGGCTATGTGTATGTCCGGCTGGCCGGTTCCAATATGGTCTATCTGGCCGATGGATCCACCCTGGACGGCTTGATGTACCCGGACTGGGCATCCATGACGCCCCTGACTTTGACGCCTCTGGACTGGGATACCGTTACCACCATTGCGGTGACGCTGGACGGAACAGATACCTATGAAATCGAACGCACCTATACTATCGAGATGGTGGAGGTCGAGGCCGAGAAGGACGAGGAATCTGAAGAGACCGACGAATCTGAAGAGACCGACGCCGAAGAATCAGAAACCGAGCTGGTGGAGACCCAGGTGAATATCTACACCATCGGAGACCGAAGCCTGGACGCGAACGAAATGGACATGTGGCTGGACGATGTATATGCCCTGACCGCCGCGAGCCTTGCCGACACAGAGGAGGGCCGTTCCGAGGTCATGACCCTGACCTTCCAGCGGGATTCCGACATCTGGCAGGAGGTAACAGTTACGTTCTGGAAGTACAGCAGCACCCAGTACCTCTGCCAGCTGAACGGCGATACGTATTATCTTGTATCCAGCTCCACCGTGGATGGCCTGTATGACGACATATGGGAGATTTTGACCGCAGAGGAAGACGCGGAGGTTGAAGTGGAAACTGAGGTGGACGCGGAGACCGAATCGTAAAGGAAAGCAACCTAACAGCAAGCGCAAGGGACTGCACCAAAACAACGGTTTTGGCGCAGTCCCTTGTTGCGTTTCGGGGGGCGGTGGTATACTGGGGGAAAATGAAGTGCAGGAGAAGGGCCGAAGTCTGACCTGTCGGGACGGGGGACTGGGGCAGGATTACGGCGCTTTGGCCGTGCGGCGCCACAGGCAATGTGACCCGACAGAGATGCTCGTGCCGGTGGAGGATATAGCACCAGGGGAGGACTAGGACGCGCTACTGAAAATTTTTGCGGAAATACGCAAAAATTTTCAGTAGATGGTTGTGCTACGGCAGAATTGGTGGTATGATATTACTGAAAATTTTTACGGGAATACGCAAAAATTTTCAGTAAGGAGGCTGTAGTATGGTGATTCAGCGGGACATCTATCTGAACCGGCTTATTGGCAAGAAGCACAATGGGCTGATCAAGGTGGTGACGGGGCTTCGCCGGTGTGGAAAGTCCTATTTGCTGTTCAGGCTGTTTAAGGAGCATTTGCTTTCGGAAGGAGTGGATGAGGGGCATATTGTAGAGATTGCCTTTGACGCCTTTGAAAACAAGGCGCTCCGAGACCCCTATGTGCTGCTTCCGTACCTGAAGGAGCGGCTGACCGGCCAGGGAATGTATTATGTGCTGCTGGACGAGGTGCAGCTTCTGGAAGAATTTGAGGCGGTGCTGAACAGTCTGCTCCGCATGGGAAACACAGACATCTACGTGACCGGCAGCAACGCCAGGTTTCTTTCCAAGGACGTGATCACCGAGTTTCGGGGACGGGGGGACGAGGTGCATATGTGCCCCCTGAGCTTTGGGGAGTTTATGTCCGTCTACCCTGGGGATCGGCAGGAGGGCTGGAATGAGTATATGCTGTACGGCGGCCTGCCTCTGGTGCTGAATTACCAGACGCCGGAGGAAAAAATTTCCTTTTTGAAGGCGCTGTTTGAGGAGACCTATATTACCAACATTGTGGGCCGTCACCGGGTACGCAACCGGGCGGAGCTGGAGGAGCTGCTGGATATACTGGCCTCCGGCATCGGCTCCCTGACCAATCCCTCGAAGCTGTCGGCGGTGTTTAAGTCGGTGAAGAAAAAGACCATCAGCAACACCACCATCAAAAATTACATTGAGTATTTCGCTGATTCCTTCCTGATAGACAGCGCGATACGGTATGACATCCGGGGCAAGCGGTACATCGACACGCCGGTCAAGTATTATTTCACGGATATGGGCCTGCGAAACGCCCGCCTGAGCTTCCGGCAGGTGGAGGAGACCCACATGATGGAGAACGTGATTTTCAACGAGCTAAAGCTCCGGGGCTTTAATGTGGATGTAGGCGTGGTGGTGGCAAATGCCACGGACAAGAAGGGGAACGGCTGCCGCAAGCAGCTTGAAATCGACTTCGTCTGCAACAAGGGGTCGAAGCGCTACTACATCCAATCCGCCTACAGTATCCCCGACCAGGCGAAAATGGAGCAGGAACAGAGGTCGTTAATGCTGACAGGCGATTTTTTCAAAAAAATTATCATTACAAAATCGGTGCCGGCCCCCTATTACAGCCCGGAGGGGGTTCTGGTGATGGGAGTTTTTGATTTTTTGCTAAACCCGGACAGCCTGGAACAGTAAACGCCAGGAAGGAGTATGGGATGGAGACAGCACAGTATCGACTCCGGCCCCTGGAGGCGGGGGATCGGGAGCTGTATATGGGGACAGTTATCGCCAACGCCGACATACCTAGGATGTATGATATGCCAGGGCTTGCGGACTACGTCTGGGAGACCACGCCGGAGGCGGGGGAGGAAATATTCTGCATTGAGGAGGCGGCTACCCACGCCTATTGCGGCTTTTGCAGCGTCCGCGGGGTGGGGACGGAGACGCCGGAGGTGGGGCTAAGTCTCCTGCCCGCCTGCCAGGGAAAGGGAATCGGGCAGATTGCCCTTGGACAGCTTCTGGCCGTCTGCCGCCAGAGATATTCTCCGGCCTGTTTCATCGCCAGGGTGGATTCCCGCAACCTGCCGAGCCTGCGGCTTATGGAGAAAATCGGTGCCGTTCCCCTTGGAACGGAGGATACTGAATGGAAGCGGGCCATGGATGACTTGAACCGGCAGATGGAGGAGGCGGGACTTGAAAAAGCCCCCCTTTCAGAGGAGGGCTTTGTCCGGATTTTCAGGATTGATTGAGGCCTTGCCTCTCCCGCTCCCGCAGATATGCTTCCAGGGCGTCGAAATCCCCGTGAGGGTAGGCTTCTATGTCTCTGTTGTCAGGGTTCAGGAGGCAGTCGGTCAGGAGGAATACGTCCAGGCCGGCGGCCTGGGCGGCGGTGTCCTCGGTGGCGTCGTTTCCTACCATCAGGGTGGCCGCCGGGTCTGCGTTCAGGCGGCGGATAACGTCGGTGAAATAGGCTGGATTGGGCTTGCAGTAGCTGGTGTTTTCATAGGTGGTATAGAGCGCGAAATCCTCCGGGGACAGACCAGCCCAGCGGATACGGCTCTCCGTGGCGATGGCGGGGAAGATGGGATTTGTGGCCAGGGCCACCTGGAGGCCATTTTCCTTCAGGCGGCGAACCGTCTCTGCCGCTTTGGGCTGGAAGCCGCAGAAGGACTGTGCCTGCTGGAAGTCCACGGCGTAAAATTCCTCGAACAGGGGGATGTCGTTCATGGCCTGAGAACCGCACAGGCGGCAAAATTCCTCCCAAAAGGCGGATTCGTTGGTTTGGCTGCCGTCGTTTTTTACCATGGCCGCCGTGCCCTTCCATATCGCGTCTATCAGCGCCTTCGACTCATAACCGTGGGGCGCCAGTTTTTTTGCCAGGAGTGAGAAATATCCATGGACGAAAGCGTCCTGATCCATGGGCAGCAGTGTGCCGTCCAGGTCGAATAATACTGTTTTCAGCAATGTATAACCTCCGATTTATTATACCAGCTTCCGGCCCATGAGAACGCCCATGACGGAGCTCATCATCAGGCCGCGCGTCCAGCCGGAGCTGTCGCCCAGGCAGTGGAGGCCGGGGACGTTGGTGTTGAAATCCTTATCCATGCGGATGCGGTTGGAATAGAATTTCAGCTCCGGGGAATAGAGCAGCGTCTCATAGGCGGCGAAGCCGGGGACTACATGATCCATGGCCTTGATGAAGTTAATGATGTTAATCATGGCCCGGTAGGGCATGGCGGCGGTGATGTCTCCGGCCACCACGTCCGGCAGGGTGGGGCGGACGTTGGAGCGGTCAAGCTCCTTCTGCCAGGTGCGCTTGCCGTCCAGAATATCCCCGAACCGCTGGACGAGAAGCTGGCCGTTTGCCAGCATATTGGTCAGCTCTCCCACCTTCTGGGCGTAGGCGATGGGCTGGTTGAAGGGGACGGAGAAGTTGTGGGAGCAGAGGATGGCAAGATTCGTGTTCTCGCTTTTCAGCTCCTTGTAGGAGTGGCCGTTGACCACGGCGAGACCGTTGTCGTAATTTTCCTGGGCCACGAAGCCGCCGGGGTTCTGGCAGAAGGTTCGCACCTTATTTTTAAAGGGGGGCGGGTAGCCGATGAGCTTGGACTCGTAAAAGGCCCGGTTCACCGTCTCCATCACCTCGTTTCGCACCTCCACCCGGACGCCGATGTCCACGGTGCTGGGGACGTGGTCGATGCCGTAGGTGGTGCAAAGCCCCTCCAGCCAGTCCGCCCCACGGCGGCCTGTGGCTACCACGGTCTCGCCGGCGAAAAGCTCAAAGTCCTGGTGGCCGTCGGTATAGGTGACGCCCCGGCACCGGCCCTCCTGAATGATCAGGCCCGTACACTCCGTCTGGAACAGGATCTCCACGCCCTTGTCCTGGAGCCAATGCTCGATGTCCTCATAGAGCTTGTGGGCCTTTTCCGTCCCCAGGTGGCGGATGGGGCAGGACACCAGCTTCAGCCCCGCCTGGATGGCCCGGGTGCGGATCTGCTTGACCTCCTCCGTCTCCTCCAGGCCCTCTACATGCTGGTCGGCCCCAAATTCCAGGTAGATGCCGTCGGTGTAGTTTATGGTCTCCTGGGCCAGCTCCGCACCGATGAGATCGGGCAGGTCGCCCCCACCTCGCAGGACAGGGACAGCTTCCCGTCCGAAAAGGCCCCGGCCCCAGAGAAGCCGGTGGTGATGGCGCAGTTGGGCTTGCAGTTCATGCAGCGATTGGTCTCCGCCTTGGGGCAGTGGCGCTGCTCCACGCTCTTGCCCTTTTCCATGATAGTTATTTTCTTCGTGGAGCCGCGCCGCAACATTTCAATGGCGGTGAAGATGCCGGCGGGGCCTGCCCCGACGATGACAACGTCAGTTTTTGCCATGGTTTTTTAATCATTCCTTGCTGTATAAATATGGTAAAATTGGCTCGCCGGAGGCTTGCTATGTGTGGTATACTGGATAGAAAGAAATCCGGCGGGAAACATTATACCAAAATATATCCTGCCACTGCAAACTGTTTTTGTCAAGAGGCGCGTCCATGAATCTTTACTTTTCAGGCCATTCGTATAAATACGCGGCGGAGCAGATGCTTCTGACCCTGTTTCCGCAGGAGCGGCCTGTCTATCCCGATGGGGAACCCACCGGCGACCGGGGGGAGCTTTCCCTTTCGGCGGGGGAGGCGGTGTGCCGTCTTATCCGCCAGGGCAGGGCTTTTGAAGGCCGGGCGGCGGTGGAATCCTACGCAAGCGACCGGGAGCGGGTGCGGATGGAGCAGCGGGCGGTGAAGCTGGCCTTTTACCGGGCGGCCCTGGCC
>JAJQHT010000042.1:5164-6568 GCA_021199595.1 Oscillospiraceae bacterium | reverse complement strand
ATAGTCCACCACGGCGCAGAGATTGTCCAGCCGGTATTTCGGGGCGGAGGCGGCGGCCTCCCATACGGCCCCCTCGTCCAGCTCCCCGTCGCCCAGGACGGCGTATACTCTCGCGGGGGAATGATTTAGGCGCAGGCCGATGGCCATGCCCTGGGCGGCAGCGAGGCCGATGCCCAGCGGGCCGGAGGGCATATCCACTCCCGGCGTGTGGATGGCGGGGTGGCCCTGTAAGGGAGAGCCGAACTGCCGCAGGCCGTCCATGCAGCCCTTGGGCAGGATGCCAAGCTCCTCCAGATTCCGATACAACATGGGGGCCGCGTGGCCCTTGCACAGCACCAGCCTGTCCCGGTTGGGATCCTCCGGGGAGGGAATATTCATGCGGTGCTGATACAGCAGCGTCAGTATCTCGCACACGGAAAGGCTCCCGCCGGGATGGCCGGACTGGGCCTTGTGGATGGCGGTCAGCACGTCCCGCCGGAACTGACGGCAAAGCCGTTCCAGCTCGTGCTGCCGTTCTATGGTAAGCTCCATAATCTAACTGAACTCCTTCTCACTTTTTCTTGCGTTTCGCGTTGGTTATAATGATACTATCCCATGATAAAAGGGACGGTATTCTTCTATATTATATATTTGCTTTCCGCGCAAATCAACGGTATAATAAGTAATCAATATTACAAAAAATGAAAGAGGACAGACAAATGCGAGAACAAAAGGGCTTAAACCTGACCATGCTGTGCGATTTCTATGAACTGACCATGGGAAACGGCTACCTGGCCAGCGGGATGGGGGACAGGATAACCTACTTTGACCTGTTCTTCCGCACCGTGCCGGACGGGGGCGGGTTTGCCATCGCCGCCGGTCTGGAGCAGGTCATCGACTACATCCAGGATCTCCACTTCGGGCCGGAGGACATCGCCTATCTCCGGAGCCGGGGCATCTTCTCGGAGGAATTTCTGACCTATCTTGCCAATTTCCACTTCACCGGGGACATCTGGGCCGTGCCGGAGGGAACGCCGGTGTTCCCCCGGGAGCCAATTCTGGTTGTTCGCGCCCCCGCTATCCAGGCGCAGCTTCTGGAGACCTATATGCTCTGCGCCTGAACCACCAGAGCCTTATCGCCACCAAGGCCAACCGCATTGTCCGGGCCGCCCAGGGCCGGACGGTTCTGGAGTTTGGCTCCCGCCGCGCCCAAGGCTCCGACGCCGCCATCCTGGGGGCCAGAGCCGCCTATATCGGCGGCTGCGCGGGAACGGCCTGCGCCCTGTCCGACCAGCTTTTCGGCGTTCCCGCCGGGGGCACCATGGCCCACGCCTGGGTGCAGATGTTCGACACGGAGCTGGACGCCTTCCGGGCCTACTGCCGCACCTATCCAACCAACGCCACCCTGCTGGTGGACACCTACAA
>JAJQHT010000042.1:4670-5154 GCA_021199595.1 Oscillospiraceae bacterium | reverse complement strand
CCTACAACACCCTGCAAAGCGGCGTTCCCAACGCCATCAAGGCCTTCAATGAAATTTTGAAGCCCCAGGGCATCACCAAATGCGGCATCCGCCTGGACTCCGGTGACCTGGCCTATCTGACCCGGAAAGCCCGGAAAATGCTGGACGAGGCGGGCTGGACGGAATGCACCATCACCTGCTCCAACGCCCTGGACGAGTACCTCATTCAGGATCTTATCAGCCAGGGTGCCTGCATCGACACCTTCGGCGTGGGTGAGCGCCTGATCACCGCCCGCAGCGAGCCGGTATTCGGCGGGGTGTACAAGCTGGCCGCCGTGGAGGACGAGGCGGGGAACATCATCCCGAAAATCAAAATCAGCGAGAATCTGGATAAAATTACCAACCCCCACTTCAAAAAGCTCTATCGCTTCTATGGCCGGGACACGGGCAAGGCCATGGCGGATTACCTCTGTGTCTACGACGAGACGGTGGACGACTCCACGCC
>JAJQHT010000042.1:0-4660 GCA_021199595.1 Oscillospiraceae bacterium | reverse complement strand
CCGGACGCCACCTGGAAGGAAAAGGAGCTGACCGACTTCACCGCCCGCCAGCTTCTGGAGCCAATCTTCCAGCATGGGGAGCTTGTCAACCGCCGCCCCGCCCTCCAGGAGATAAAGGCCTACTGCGCCCAACAGGTAGACTCCCTCTGGGAGGAGGTTCAGCGCTTCGAGAACCCCCACCACTACTATGTAGACCTGTCCCAGAAGCTCTGGAACATCAAAAACGATCTCCTGCGGGAGAAGCGGTAAAGATTCCATATACACAAAAAACCATCCCCGGCAGACCGTATGGCCCGCCGGGGATGACTTTAAATGGCATGACATACAATTTCACGAAGGTACCTAAGGATGCCGCTCGCGAAGATTTATGCCTCAAGCGCCGTAAACGGCTTTCATAATAACCGGATAAGCCTCATCTACGATCTGAGCCATACGAAGCACCAGCTCCATGGTCTCGGTTCCAACCGTGGCCGAATCAACGATGGCGTCGTCCTCAGCCTGCACATCGCCGTCGGCGTCTACATAGAACTTCACCCACTTATACTGCATATTCAGGGCGTTGCAGGCGATCATTACCTGACCCATGTGATCCTTCGGGCATTTTGCGAAGTTTAAGCAGCGGATCCACACGTACTTGCCGCCCTCCGGGAAAATAGCGATAACGTCCAGTGTCGTGTTTTCCATGCGCCAGCCGGCCATAACACCCGTCTCTCCGTTCGGGAATTCGATGGTGTCCTTAACCTTCATGCCGTTCGACTTCAGGGTCTCAATGTAGGCTTGTGCGTTGCTGTTCATAACCATGTGCCTCCTTCTTTGTTTTGATGTATTTGTTCGAAAGGCCCGTTCCTTCAACGGGCATATCGTCCACCTTTTACAGAATACTATACACATGGGCGGAATGTCAAGCTGTTTTCGCTTGCAGTTTGTATTATGGAAAGCCTGGCGGCTCTCCCCCTTACCGGCTCATGAACCGATACAGGATTTCCGCCGCCTCGGCGCGGGTGCAGGGGTCGTCCGGGCGGAGGGTGTCCCCGTCGATCAGGTTCAGGGCCTTGGCGATGGCGGCAAAGCCCTCGTCGGCCTCGTCCACGTCGGTGAAGCCGCTGGCCCAGACGCTGGTCAGCTCCGCGGCGTCCCCATAGCGGGAGGCCCCGATGAGCATGGTGAGAAACTCCATCCGGGTGACGGTCTTGTCCGGGTCAAACGCCCCGGCGGTGATGAAGCCTGCGTTCACGGCCTGGCGCTGGAGACGTTCATCGTCCGTCAGACTGGGGGTGGAGCCGTTGGCCTGGATCAGCAATATCAGGGCGTCCCGCTGGGTCAGCTCTGTCTCCGGATGGAAGGAGCCACCGGAAAAGCCGATGCCCGCCTGGGCCAGAGCCTGAATCATCTCCGCCTGGGCCACGTCCTCCAGGTCATCATAGGTATAATCTCCCTCGTCGCTATCGTCCTCCCCCACCGGCTGGCCGGTCAGGGCGTCGATACTGTCGAGGCTGTCCACGCCGTTAAAATACCAGGCCAGGCGCAGGGTCTGCACATAGTCATAGCCCCACTCCACCCAGCGGGCCAGGGCCTCGTCCTCCGCGCCCTCAATGGCGGTGGGCCAGGCCACATAGCCCAGCGTCACCTCCAGGGCGTCCACATAGGCAGCGGTGGCCGTCTCCTCATCCACAATACCCTGGGAGTCCGCAAATTCGGTTTCCTCGTCCCAGACGTAATCATATCGGTCTATGGTGCCGGTGGCTGGGTTCACGGTGACATAGAGGTAATTTTCCGGGTAGAAATACCCGTCGTGGAGCCGGGCGTAGGTGTAGCCGCTTTTCTCCTCATAGCCGATCAGAGTGCAGAGGCCGCTCTCCCCGAACATCTCTCCGGCAATGTCGGCGAGGAACGCCTCCGCCGCGGCTTGCCGGGACGTCTCGTCCATCTGGGCGTCCTCGTCCTCCTCATAGAGGGGGTAGCTGGTGTAAACATAGGTGATCTGCCCGGTCTTGGCGTTCGTGGTGATATACTTGGAGGCGGTCAGGCTGTAGCCATAGGACTGGTACTCCTCAAACTCCTCCAGGGGGTAGCCGAAAAGCCGCTCCGCCGTCACCGCCGCCGTGTACCGCAGGGAGGCGGTGACGTCCCCCGTGTCGCTGTCCATGCTGTAGGAGCAGGATTGCAGGGTATACCCATCGGCCAGGCCCAGCGTCTCCACGGCCCGGAGGGCCGCGTCCAGTTCCTCCTGGCTCATGGCCTCCCCGTAGTTGGCGATGGAGGCAAGCTCCACCTCCGTAAGCCCTCCGGCGTCCGCCGTCTCCTCCTCCGCCACCGTGTCGGCGGCATAGGCCATGGTGGAGCGGCTGGCGTTGACGGCGGAGAGAGAGGCATATAGGGCGTCCATATCCACCGCCTCCCCGGTCAGGGCGTCCACCACCATGTCCGGCCCGCAGGGGACGTATTGGAGCCGGGCCACGCCGTCGCTGTCCGTGACGTAGTAAAGCTCCAGCGCCACCGCGTCCGCCAGCTCTGCGGCGGCCTGGGCCTGGGTGATGTCCGCCTGGGCCTCCGGGGTTTCCCCCACATAGGGGTCATACTCGTCGCTGCGGTAGTAGCTGTAAAGCCCGTCCCCGTCGATGCTGAGGGAGAAGGTGACGGGGCTTTCCAGGCCGTTTATCAAAATCGTGCCGGAAAAGCGGTAATAGCCGTCCGTCCCCAGGGAGGTGCGGACGCTGTCAATGCGGGCGGTCTCGTCCTCGTCCAGAAGCCGGGCGAGCCAGTCCTCTGCCTGGGCGTGGGCCTCCTCCTGGCCGATGGCCGGGAAGGCGGCGTCAAAGCCATAGAAGCTGTCATAGCTGTCGGAGGTGTTCCAGCGATACACGTCCAGCACCAGCCCCTCCGTGCTGGCGGTGATGGAGATCTGCTCCGTGTCGCTTGACCAGGTCAGATACCACTGGGGGAGAATATCGTCGCTGTAGCTGCTGTAAAAATCCGTGTAGTCGTCGGATATACCCAGGGTATTTTTCACCGCCAGGGTCACGTCGGATAGGGTGGATTCCAGTC
The DNA here is from genome assembly GCA_021199595.1 of Oscillospiraceae bacterium. Classification (GTDB taxonomy): domain Bacteria; phylum Bacillota; class Clostridia; order Oscillospirales; family Oscillospiraceae; genus CAJOIG01. The sequence goes on along the minus strand of JAJQHT010000042.1, from coordinate 1,615 downwards.
CTGCCTCCAATCCGGCGGCCTCTTCTTCCACCTCCACGATCTCCACCTCCGCCCAGGCGGAGGCGCTGAGAGCGAACACCATAATCAGGGTCAGAACAAGGCAAAGCAACCGTTTCATCATAACTTCTCCTTTCGGATACGTATTTTGTATTGCGTCTGTCTATTAGACGAGGGAAAGGAAAAAAGGTTCCCGAAAAATAAAAAATTTTCCGTATAGGAGACTGCTGTGTTAACGTCCTGCTAGACTGTCCGACAATGCGCGACAAAAGACCCGCCGCCGTCGTAAAGGGGCCGCATCAAGATGTATTCTATAAAGGGCAACTTACACCGCTGCCCAGAGAATACATCATGGCTGAAGCTCATTTGTGGCGAATGGACGGCAGTTATGAGAAATCGGGAGATGATATGCCTAGGATTACCATAGCTGCAAACAAATTCGACTGCGAAAGGATCTTCATATGGACATCACTTACACAAAATGTGGGGACTACTACCTCCCCAACATCGTACTCTCTGACACCACGCATTACCACCTCGGAAAATATGGCCGGATGCGCAGGACATTCTTACAGGAACACCGCCCCATTCAGTACAGCGACCTGGTGCTGACAGAGAAACTGTTCCCTCATCTGGCAGAGATCGACGAAGCCTGTCATCAGCAGCTGGAGATCATGATCCCAGCTATGGCCGAACATGAGGGCGTTACCGCCGCTCTGAAAAGAGCCGATCAGATGGAATGGGTGCGCCGTATGAACAGCATCAAGGCCAGGGCCGAGGAGATTATACTGGCAGAGCTGGTGTATGCCGATTGAAAGATTAGATTGGCAACAAAGGTAGTAGTAAGTCCTGAAAATGAGGATTTACTACCACCAGGCACAGAGTTATTCGCGCGCGGGTTTCGAGTTATGATTTTCGTAACTTGAAACCCGCTTCGCGGGCAGACAGATTACAGCTAAGGAAGCCCTGGACATTTTGTCCAGGGTCACTTTTGATGCTTTTGCGCACCTATTCATCACCTTGCAGGTTATCCATAAATATGTCACTCAGTCCCTGTGGTGGCGCATTAGCTAATATTCGGGACGTGTCCAATTCGGGGTAACGATACCGCCAGCGGTCGTAATCCTCTTTGGTAATTTCTCCAACTTCCAGCTTTGTAGCCTGCTCCCGCCACGCACAGAGCCTTCGGTGTAATTCAGCAGCATCCTGCCCCTGCCGTACATCGACATGGAGGACAATCTCTCCTTCTATCTCTGTGACTCTCAGGCCATATATGTCCTCTAAGGTGAACAGTGTGTGCATCAGGCCGGTATAGCTGTCGATGTCCGGGACGGTTAATGCCCGTGGTGAGACATCCAACGCCTCTGCCAGGCGGCTCGTGATGTCAGCCTTCGGCGTTCTGCTGCCGGACTCATACTGCGCCATACGCACGTCGGCATTGCTCTCCGGGAATCCCACCGCTTGCCCCAATTGTCTCAGCTTCATGCCCTTCTTCTTGCGGAAAAAGTGTATCCGTTCTCCTGTTGCCATTGCTCATTCACGCTTCCTTGAAACCGGTTTCTACACAGAGATAATGTTCCGAGAGCATGGAGTTCATTTTATTGCCATCGCCAACAAT
>JAJQHT010000009.1 GCA_021199595.1 Oscillospiraceae bacterium | reverse complement strand
TTGTAGACCTGGATTTGGACGGCACGCCGGAGATGATTGTTTTTGACCAGGGTGCTTCCGCGACACTGGGGGCGCAGCTGTTCGACTGGGTGGACGGACAGGTGGTCTGTGTTTCCAGCACGCTGGACAGCGCCTCCGGCGCGTTCGGAGAGGAATATTTTACCACTGTCTCCGTCTGCACCAGCTATTTTGAGGCGTTCCGCCTCAGCTATACCGTGGAGGACGGCTGGTGCTTCTGGGTGGACAGCGCCAACGGTACCCTTGAATCCACCTGGAACGAGATCGTCCGCTTTGACTGCGAGGACGGGGTTCTGACCCCGGTCAGCGTCTGCACCCGCTATCTTGAGAGCGATGAGGAGACCGGTCTTGTGGTCGTGGAGAGCTATACTGTCTCCGGCGAGGAGGCCCAGGCGGCGGATTATGAGGCGGCGGCCAACATCTATCTTTACGGCCAGGACGCGGGCTATGAGGCGTCAGGCGTGTTCCTGTGGAGCGACAACAGCTATGACACGACCTATGACGGCTTTCTGGCCATGGCGCGAGACGCCGTGGAGGCTTATCAGCCCATCGGGACGGGAGATATATCCGCGTCCTGATAAAAATTGGAAAACCGCTGAATCGCTCGGCGGGGTCAAAGTCGGATTGATTCAGAGGTTCCTTAAAGGTTCCGACAATATTCCCTTGGAAAGGGCGGCAAATGCCGTCCTTTTTTTCAGTCTTTGGTCTTGTTAGGACAGAATTTTTGCTATATAATATAAACGGTGCGCTGTACGCTGTCAGCAAAAAATGACAAATGCCGGAAGGGACGGTAACGCTGTGCCTACACAATGGAAACGCTCCCCGGAGGAGCTTCACAAAACCTATGTCGCCAATACGGAGGCGTTTTACCGTGCCGCAGGCCGGGGCCTTGCGGGGGAGATGGACAAATTCTGTTCAGACTGCGCCCTGCAGCTTTTTGCCCGCAGCGCGAGCCTTGGTCAGGAGCACGTGGACGCGCTCAATGCCCTCTATTCCAAGGGACAGCCGAAGCCCGACTGGCTCCTCTGGGCGCTCAGCACCGCCGTGGGCGAGAGCGGAGAATTTCTGCCGCCCCTGTTTTTCTGGTCGCTGACCGAGCAGGACGCCCGCCAGGGAACGGACTGCTCGCGCATATTTGTGCGGATGCTGACGAACATCCTCCTGTGCCTCGCGGCGGTGGACGATGATGTCACCTATGCCGAGGCGGAATATATCACCGAATGCGGGGATAAGCTGACGGCCCTGTGCGATTCCGCCGGGGTGAAGCCGGGAAAGCCTACGCTGAAGGCTGAGAATTTCGTCACCAGCGCGGAGCGGCCCTTCATGGAGAAAAATTCCCCCGCCGCTGCCGCCGCGCCCCAGGGAGCGGAAAAGTCCGCGCCGGCGGCAAAGGAGGAGACAGAGGCCGAAAAGCCGAACCTCGATCAGCTTCTGGCGGAGCTGGACGACCTCGTGGGGCTGGATGCCGTCAAAAAAGACATAAAAAGCATGATGAACCTCATAAAGGTTCGCAGGCTTCGGCAGGAGGCGGGGCTGCCCGTGGCCCCCATGAGCCTGCATATGGTGTTCACGGGAAACCCCGGCACGGGCAAGACCACTGTGGCCCGCCTGGTGGGCGGGTTATACGCCGCCATCGGCGCGCTTTCCAAGGGGCAGCTCGTGGAGGTGGATCGCTCCGGCCTGGTGGCCGGATATGTGGGGCAGACGGCCATCAAGACGCAGGAGGTCATCACCTCGGCTCTGGGCGGCGTGCTGTTTATCGACGAGGCGTATTCCCTCGCCAGCGGCGGGGAGAACGACTTTGGCCGGGAGGCCATCGAGACCATTTTGAAGGCCATGGAGGATCACCGGGACGACCTTGTGATTATCGTCGCGGGGTATACGGACCTCATGGAGCGCTTCCTGTCCTCCAATCCGGGTCTGGAGAGCCGATTTAACAAATATATCGAATTCCCCGACTATAATGGCGAGCAGCTGAACGCCATTTTCCACAGCCTCTGCCGCAAAAACGGCTATGAGTTGGACGAGGAGGGCGAGGCGTTCTCCCGGGAATATTTCGATTCCCTCTATGAGGGGCGCGACGAAAATTTCGGCAATGGCCGGGATGTGCGCAATCAGTTTGAAAGCATGATTCTCCGCCAGGCGAACCGCCTGGCCACCATGGAGGCCCCGACCAAGGAGGAGCTGTCCCGGCTGACGAAGGCGGACTTTCTGCCTGACCCGGAGCCAGAGCCATAAGCGCCCAGGATGTGATACAAAGCTATGGAAGAAAAGGAAAAAGAGGATAAGCTCCTGGGGGTATATATCCACATCCCCTTCTGCGCGTCGAAGTGCGGCTACTGCGATTTTTATTCGCTTGCCAACTGCGACGGGCGTATGAACAAATACCAGGCGGCCCTGCTCCGGCATATTGAGGAGGCGGCGGCCACCATGTCCCCTTATTATATTGACACCATTTACTTCGGCGGCGGTACCCCCAGCTATTACGGGGCCAAGAGACTTACGGAGATATTCAACGCCGTGAAGCGCTTCGGCAAGGTGCTGAAAAGCGCGGAGGTCACGGTGGAGTGCAACCCCGATAGCGTGACGCGCCATGACCTGCGGCTGCTTCGGAAGGAGGGAGTCAACCGTATATCCCTTGGAATGCAGTCGGCGAGCGACGACCTGCTGAAAATCATAGGCCGCCGCCACAGCTTCGCGCAGGTGAAAAAGGCGGTGCAGATGATACGGGCCGAGGGCTTCGACAACCTGAGCCTCGACCTGATGTACGGCCTGCCGAACCAGACAAAGGCTGACTGGGCGCAGACCCTGGCCCGGGCCATCGAGCTGGAGCCGGAGCATCTGTCCTGCTATGGCCTGAAGCTGGAGGAGGGCACGCCCATGTATGACGCATACCAGGACAGCCCGGTCATCCCGACGGACGACGAGCAGGCGGATATGTATCTTTATGCGGTGGAGACGCTGGCCCACTACGGCTATCAGCAGTATGAGGTCTCAAACTTCGCCAAGCGCGGCTATGCCAGCCGCCACAACATGAAATACTGGGATATGGACGACTATCTCGGCTTCGGGCCGGGCGCCCATTCCTGCATAGGGAACACCCGTTACGGCTTCGTGCGCAGCCTGGAGGGCTACATCCGGGGCGTGGAGCGAGGAGAAGACCTTGTGGAGGAATACGAGCGCCTGGAGGAGCTGGACAGAGCGGCGGAATATCTCATGCTGGGGATGCGCCGGGGCAAGGGCATCTCACAGGAGGAATACTATAAAATCTATCGCAGCGACTTCGCCCCCATCGAGGCGCTGCTGAAGGAATATGAAAAGGACGGCTGGACAAAGAGCTTCAATGGCCGGTGGTGCTTTACCCCGGCGGGGTTTCTGGTCTCAAACATCCTCATTGGCTCGCTCTGGGAGGCCCAGGCGGAGCACCGCATCAGCGGAAAGCCCTGGATGGAGGAATCCATGGGCGGGGATATTGGCGAGATCATACACCCATCGCAGGATGAATGACGGAATGACAATAACATCCACAGAGAAGGAGGCATAGCGATATGGGCAGGCATGAGAGAAAAGAATATCAGGACGACAGCCGCGAGCGGGAGCAGGACTGGGAGGAGAGCCAGGACTGGGAGGAGGAGACATCCCGCCGCTGGGGCGGATCTGTCAGGATAAAGCCGGAGCGCTCCGAGCGCGGCCGGTATCAGGAGGACTACGAGCCGGACTACGACCAGGAATATGACCAGGGGTACGACCAGGACACCGGTTATGAAAACGACTACGACAGCTACGAGGATTGGTATGGCAGCAGCGGCGGTTCCGGCCGGATGCGCTGGCTTATCCCGGTCGTCATCGTGGCGGTGCTGCTGATTGCGGTGCTGGGCGGCGGCATGGCCTGGGCCAGCAGCGCGGTCAATTCGGACGCGATTTATCCGAACATTACCGTGAAGGGCATTGATGTTGGGGGCCTTACCGTAGAGGAGGCCGCGCAGGTGCTGGAGGAGGCAGGCGCGAACCCCTATCAGGGCGCGTCCGTTACCGTGAACTTCTCCACCGGCGACACCCTGACCGTGACGGCGGAGGAGCTGGGCCTTGACGGGGGCGCGGAGGCACCGGCGGAAATGGCTTATGCCTATGGCCGGGACAGCGGTCTGCTGAGCAATTTCCAGACCTATCTCTCCTGCAGGAGCAGCGGCGTGAACCTGACCTGGAGCGCGAATACCTCCCTGGATGAGGACGCTTTGGCCTCACTGGTGGCCCAGGCTGCCCAGGTGGTGAACACGCAGCTTCTGGAGACGGAATACACCATCGGAACGGACACCGTTACCATCGTCAAGGGCGGCGGCGCTGTTACGGTGGATGAGGAGGCTGTCTGCGCCGCCGTCAAGGAGGCGTTTGTCAGCCAGAGCTATGACGACATCGACTACACGCCGGAGGCCGCCGGCGACGGCAGCGACGAGGACGTGGACACGCTTCTTCAGACCATCTATGACGCCGTCTATGTAGAGGCTGTGAACGCGGAATATGATTCCGAGACCGGCGGGGTCACGGAGAGCGTCACCGGCGTCAGCTTTGACATCGACGCCGCCAAGGCGCTGTATGAGGCGGCGGAGACCGGCGAGACGGTGGTCATTGCCCTCATCTATACCGAGCCGGAGATTACCAGCGCCCTGTTGGAGGAGAACCTTTTCGCGGATTTGCTGTCGGAAAAGAGCACCAGCCTTTCCGGCTCCACCTCCGCGCGCATCACGAATATCACCCTGGCGGCGGAGGCTATGAACGGCACCGTCCTGAACCCCGGCGAGGAGTTCAGCTATAACGACTGCCTTGGGGAGCGCACCTCCGCCAAGGGCTATCAGCTGGCGGGCGCATATGAAAACGGCCAGCACGTCAACTCCATTGGCGGCGGCATCTGCCAGGGCAGCTCCACGCTGTATTACTGCGCGCTGTATGCAAACCTGGAAATCACGCTCCGCTCCTGCCATTACTTCACGGTGTCCTATCTTCCCCGGGGCCTGGACGCCACGGTCAGCTGGGGCGGCCCGGATTTCAAGTTTGTCAACAACCGCAATTATCCCATCCAGATAAAGGCGTGGGTCTCCGGCGGCTATCTGACCGTTCAGCTCTGGGGCACGGACGAGGATGGCAGCTATGTGGAGATCTCCTCGAGCACCTGGGAGGACGACACCTGCTATTATGCCCAGACCTACCGGGCCGTATATGACGCGAACGGCAACCAGATAAGCTATGAGGAGGAGGCCTACAGCAAATACTACAAGGAATCCGCCGCAGCCACGGCCACGCCCGCGCCTACGGCCACAGCAGAGCCTACCGCTTCGCCGCCGGACACATCGGAGACGGAGGAGCCTGCGGCGACAGATACGCCCGCCACGGAGACGCCTACGGAAACCGAAACGCCTACGGAGACGGAAACCCCCGCCGCGACGGATACGTCCACCGGCGACGGCACCGGCACGGATGAGGACGACGGTACCGGCGGCACCGACACAGGCACCGATACGGGTACGGACACGAGTACCGATACGACCGATACCAGCACTGACACAACCACTGACACGGAGCTGACCGCCGTGGCGTAAGCCGCGGCGGGAGCGCCGGAAGCGAGAAGAATCAACAGGCATGGAGGGAACTATGAGCAAGGGGAAATTCTATATCACAACGCCAATCTATTATCCGTCTGACAAGCTGCACATCGGCCACACCTACTGTACCGTGGCCACGGACGTGATTGCCCGGTATAAGCGGCTGTGCGGCTATGACGTGATGTTTCTGACCGGCACGGACGAGCACGGCCAGAAGATTGAGATAAAGGCGAAAGAGGCCGGCGTCACGCCCAAGGAATTTGTGGATAATATCGTCACCGGCCCGGACGGAAAAAGCGGCATTCTGGGTCTGTGGAAGCACATGAACATCTCAAACGACCGCTTTATCCGCACCACGGACGACTACCATGTGGAGGCCATCCAGAAGATATTCCGCAAGATGTACGACAACGGGGACATCTACAAGGGCAAGTATGAGGGGATGTACTGCACGCCATGCGAGAGCTTCTGGACGGAAAGTCAGCTCGTGGACGGCAAATGCCCCGACTGCGGCCGGGAGGTGCATCACGCAGAGGAGGAGGCGTATTTCTTCCGCCTGTCCAAGTATGAAAAGCCCGTGCGGGAGCTACTGGAGTCCGGGACGTTCCTGGAGCCTGCCAGCCGCGTCAACGAGATGATACACAACTTCATCGAGCCGGGCCTGGAGGATTTGTGCGTGTCCCGCACGAGCTTCACCTGGGGCATCCCCGTGGATTTCGACCCCGGTCATGTGGTCTATGTGTGGGTGGACGCGCTCTTTAACTATCTGACGGCCCTGGGCTACATGAACGACAAATACGACCAGGTAGAGGAATACTGGCCCGCCGTGCATATCGTGGGCAAGGAGATTGTCCGTTTCCACTCTATCATCTGGCCCGCCATGCTGATGAGCGTGGGGATGCCCCTGCCGAAAAAGGTCTACGGCCACGGCTGGCTGCTGTTCGGCGGCGGCAAGATGTCCAAGTCCAAAGGAAACGTTGTTGCCCCCTATCTGCTGGCGGAGCGGTACGG
>JAJQHT010000161.1 GCA_021199595.1 Oscillospiraceae bacterium | reverse complement strand
GTACCAGAAGCTGCGACCCGCCCACAATGGCGGCGGCCCCCAGGAGGAATAACCCCGCGTTCCTCCCCATGCTCACACACGTCTCTTCTCTTTCGGCATTCTCCCGTTCAAGCGAGGCGGTGTGGAGGTTTTGCTCCACAAACGCCAGCAGCAGACAAACAAGCGCCACGCTGGCCCATATGGTCAGATACCCGTTTCCACATCCGGCCAGCATCACCGCCGCTGCGCTTATAAGCAGCATACATTGGCCCAGATAATCTCGCCGCGGCAGAGACACGGGCATGAACACCATGGCAAGCCCCAGGATGAGCGCCGTATTCGCCGTCACGGAACCTACAGCGTTTCCCACAGCCATATCTGTCTTTCCCTGGACGGCGGACAGAATGGAGACAATCATCTCCGGCATGGTGGTCGCCAGAGATACGATGGTGGCCCCAATAATAAACGGCGGAACCCCAAGCGCCTGTGCGATCCGTCCCGCCGCATCCACGAACCAGTCTCCGCCCCTCACGACCAAGAGGATGCCTGCCACAAATAAAATCAGCGCCAGCCACAGCGCCATAACAACACCGCCTTTCAGAAGTACAACCTTATCCCGTCCCAAGGATATGCGGAAAGCGCGAAAAACATACTTGCGCCAGAGCGCGTTTATGACGTATAATAGGAAAAAAAGCTGGAGGCTTCCCAATGGAATTTGAATTATGGCAGATAATTTTCGCCGCCGTTATCGTCATTGCCGCAATCGGCATGGGCGTTTTCGCCATTCGCTCCGCCATGTGCAAGGGGCCGCTCATCTCCCAGGCCTGGACGCTGGCCACCCCGGAGCAGCGGGAGAAAATAGATAAAAAGGCTGAATATCAGGGCGTTGCCGTTGTGTTCGGCGGTTTGGCGGTGGCGTTCCTGTTCGTAGCGGCTTATATTCTGTTTGAAAAGCAATGGATATTCTGGGGGGCGCTGATTGTTGCCATCATCGCTATCTACTTTGGCATGATGGGCGGCCTGAATCGTCTGCGGAAGGATAAGTGACAACAATCCAAAAAGGAGCTGTGTCAAAAGCATGGCACAGCTCCTTTTTTGTGTATAACCTTTTTCATGCCCTATCCTGCAAGTACTGCTTTGTCCGGGACACATAGTTGGCGGCGTTTTGCAGATTCGTCCCCGGCGAGAGGGTTTTCACCACCTTGGCCGGGATGCCTATAACCAGGCTGTTCGGCGGGATGACTGTTCCCTTTGTCACCACGGCGCCGGCAGCAATCAGCGAGCCTTCCCCTACCACGGCCTTGTCCAGCACCACCGCGCCCATGCCGACCAGCACGCCGTTTTCCAGCGTGGCCCCATGCACCACCGCGTTGTGACCCACGCTCACGTCGTCCCCAATGACCACAGGATTTCCCATATCGTTGTGGATGGTGGCGTTATCCTGGATGTTTGTCCGGCAGCCGATGGTTATCGGCTCATAATCACCCCGAACGGCGGCCCCGTACCAGACAGAGCTGTCCTCTCCTATGGTCACGTCCCCGATAACGGCGGCAGTTTCCGCCACAAAGCACCCCCGGCCGATGGCCGGATTTTTTCCGTTATATGACAGCTGCATGATAAACCCCCGCTTTCCTCTTCCCTCGACGCAGATTTTTATTGCGGACGAGGGAGAAATATAGTAGAATTTGAAGCTGACCCAATTATAAAAACGATTTAAAAATCTGTCAACAGAGGAATGAAATACATGGAAGGAATCGCCCGTTATCTTATCGTATGCCCCCTGGTGTTTTTAGGCGGCTTTGTGGACGCCATCGCCGGGGGCGGAGGACTTATCTCCCTGCCCGCCTATCTTATCGCCGGGCTTCCCGTCCACGCAAGCATCGGCACCAACAAAATCAGCTCCGCCATGGGAACCACTCTGACTACCTATCGCTTCTGGCGCAAGGGTTATGTCCGGGCTAAGCTGAGCCTGCTCTGCGCCCTGTTCGCTCTTGTCGGCTCTACCTGCGGAGCGAATCTTGCCCTGCTGGTGGACGACCAAATCTTTAAAATTCTGCTGCTGTTCATTCTCCCCCTGACGGCGCTGTATGTGTTCAAAAGCAAGAGTATGGAAACTGCTGGAAAGGAGCCTCTCTCCCCCCGGCGCACTGCCTGCCTTGCCAGCGCCATCGCCCTTGTCATCGGTGTATATGACGGCTTTTATGGCCCCGGCACCGGCACCTTTCTGCTGCTGCTGTTGACAGGCCTTGCCCATATGAGTCTGAATGACGCCGCCGGAACCACCAAGGTGATAAACCTTTCCACCAACACTGCCGCCCTCGTGACATATCTCATCAACGGCCAGGTATATCTGGCTCTGGGCCTGACCGCCGGTATTTTTGGCATTGCGGGCAATTACCTGGGCGCCCAGTGCTTCACCACAAAGGGTTCAAAAATTGTAAAGCCCCTGATAGGCGCCGTGCTGGCTCTGTTCTTTGTGCGGGTCATATACGAGCTGATAACAGGATAAAACAGAACGCAAAACACGCCATCGGGCCGCTCCAGCGAAAATACGCTGTGACGCGGCCCGATGATTTTTTGAAGCGTTGGCGTCTGCTCACGCCGCCGGCCCGTTCATCTGATATAAGGCCCACAGGCCCTTCAGCACCAGATATGGGTCATACTGAATATCCTTCCGGCAGAAGGGGACGATGCGCTCTGCCAGACCGCCCGTGACTATCACCGCGGCACGCTGACCCAGCTCCGCCGTCTTGCGGATGCAGCGCGTTTTTCCCGGTATCCGGATGTTATCACACTATAGTACAGCCCACGTTTCCCTGCTATCTTGTTTGGGTAAAATATCTGTAAAGAATGCACGAGATATTTTCCCAAATTTTACATATTTCTGATAATGAACTTTACACATAAGAGGGTATATTGTCAGTATAAGATATTTTTGAAGCATCGAGGGGAAACGGATGAATCGCTGCGGCATTGTAGATATTGGCTCAAACACCATACGGCTTTCTGTTTATGGCTACGGAGAAGGAAAAAACCGGCGGCTGCTGGACAAGAAGGAAACCGCCGGTCTCGCCAGATTCATAGAAAATGGAATACTCTCCCAAGAGGGAATAAAAACCGCCTGCCGGGTGCTGAACTCCGGCCAGCGGCTGATGGATAATCTGGAGATAGGCGAGCTTTACGCATTCGCCACCGCGCCGCTGCGGAATATCTCCAACACGGCACAGGCTTTGGAGGAAATAGAGGACGCCACAGGCCTATCCATAGACGTACTCTCCGGGGATGAGGAGGCCCGACTGTCCTTTCAGGGCGCAATACAAGGGATGAGTCTGAAAGATGGACTGCTGGTAGACCTGGGCGGCGGCTCCACAGAGCTTGTCCGCTTTCGGGATGGGGCCTATCAGTCCTCCTTCAGCGTTCCCACCGGCTCGCTGGCTCTGTTCAGCCGCCATGTCAGCGGTTTGTTCCCAAGCAAGGCGGAGCGCCGAGCCATTCGGGACGAGATAACCGCACGACTGAAGACCCAGGACACCTCTCCCGCTCCGGCGGCGGATATGTGCGGCGTGGGCGGCACCATCCGGGCGGCCTGCAAGATAGCGAACCGTTACTACGACCGCCCGGACAGCTGCCACAGTCTGACAGCTCAGGAGCTGGATGAGATATATGACGAGCTGAAAAAGCCCGGACGAAGCAGCTTACAGCTTATGCTTTCCGCCGCCCCCGACCGTCTGCATACCATTCTCCCCGGCCTCATCGTGCTGCGCACCGTTGTGCGGCGCTATGACTGCCAGCGCATCCAGGTCAGCCGCTGCGGCGTGCGGGAGGGGTATCTCATGGAAAAGGTTCTGCACCGGGAGGAGAGGCAATGAATACAGAGGTAGATACACGCTACACACAAAACCGAGAGCTGTCCTGGCTCCGCTTTAACCAGCGAGTGCTGGAGGAGGCGCGGGATGCCACCGTTCCCCTGATGGAACGGATGAAATTTGTGGAGATTTTCACCAACAACCTCGACGAATTTTTCATGGTTCGAGTGGGTTCCCTGACCGACATGACGCTTTTAAAGCAGACCCATGTGGACAACAAGAGCGGAGACACCCCGGCACAGCAGCTGGAAGCCATCTTTCGGGCGTGTTCGCCGCTGTATCACCAGCGGGACAAGGTTTTTTCACAGCTTGAAAGCCAGCTGCGCACCTGCAACATATGCCGCATGGATGTGAACACGCTGGAAGGCAAGGCCCGCAAACAGGTGGAGCACTGGTTTCGGGAGGACATTCTGCCTCTCCTGTCACCGCAGGTCATTGATATGCACCATCCGTTCCCCCACCTGCCGAACAAGAGCCTGAACATCGCCCTTGCCTTAAAGGTGGATGGACATGCAAGCTTCGGCATCATCCCGGTACCACAGGACTTGCCGCCCTTCCTGCGGCTGGAAGGGCCGGGCATACACTATGTTCTGCTGGAGGATGTGCTGCTGGCATATGCCGGGCAGGTATTTCAGGCTGTTGAGGTAACGCAGAAGACGGTCATATCTGTCACACGCAATGCGGATATTGCGCCGGAGGACGAGGCATACGACGTGGATGAGGACTTCCGCCAGCTGATGAAAAAGGTGGTCAAAAAACGTACCCGCCTGGCCCCCGTTCGACTGGAGATTCAAGGCGCCGCTTGTCCCGCGCTGGAGGATTTTCTCTGTCAGAAGTTAAACCTCTCCCCCGCCCAGGTATTTCATTCCAAAGCGCCCCTAAAGCTCGGATATGTATATAACATCATCGACCTGCTGCCTCCGGAGAGCGCCGCCGCACTCTGCGAGCCGCCCTATACCCCCAGATGGCCGGTATCTCTGCGTCAGAATGAACGGCTCATTCCTCAGATACTCAAGCGGGACGTGCTGCTGTTTTATCCCTATGACAGCATGGAGCCGTTTTTGCAGCTTATCCGGGAAGCGGCGGGCAACCCCTGCGTCCGCTCCATCAAAATCACCATTTACCGCCTGGCCGCCAAGACAAAGCTGGTGGAATATCTCTGCGCGGCGGCAGAATCCGGCAAGGACGTGACCGTGGTCATGGAGCTGCGGGCCAGGTTCGACGAACAGAATAACATCCAGTGGGCCGAGCGGATGGAGGAAGCGGGCTGCACCGTGCTGTACGGCTCCGAGGGCATCAAGGTACACTCTAAAATTTGCCAGATAACACACCGGGAGCGGGGCCAGCTCCAATACATCACCCAGGTAGGCACCGGCAATTACAACGAAAAGACGGCAAAGCTCTATACTGACCTGTCTCTCATCACTGCCGATCCTGTCATTGGCGCGGATGGGGCAGCGCTGTTCCAGAATATTGCCACTGTAAATCTCAAGGGCCGGTACCAAAAGCTGCTGGCCTCCCCCTTCCAGCTTCGGGATCAGGTCATGGCTCTGATAGACGGAGAGATAGCCAAGGGCAGCGAAGGGTATATCTTTTTGAAGCTCAATTCCCTAACAGACCGCAAGCTCATTGATAAGCTGGCCGCCGCCTCCCAGGCGGGGGTGAAGATTGTCATGAATATACGGGGCATCTGCTGTCTCCGCCCCGGCGTGCCGGGACTGACGGAGAACATCACCGTTTTTTCCATCGTGGGCCGTTATCTGGAGCACAGCCGTATCTATTGCTTCGGCTGGAACAGGGCCACAGCCTCTATGTATATCTCCTCTGCGGATTTCATGACCCGCAACACCGAGCGGCGGGTAGAAATCGCCTGCCCGGTAGAGGATGAAACAACGCGGCAGAAGCTCTTTGCCATCATGGATGAACTGATGGCCGACAACGAAAAAGCCCGCGTCATGGACAGCTCCGGCGCTTATCACCATGTAAAGACCAGCCAGCCGCCCCGTCGCTGTCAGCTCCGCTTTATGCAGAACCCGCTGGACGTTCCTCCGCCTGAGGAGCCGCGTCGCCAGCGCCGGAAACAGCGCCTTCTCCAGTGGCTCTCCGGCCTCGGCAGAAACAGAAAGGCCAGACAATACAATAAATAATTCTATCCCGGCCCGTCCGTCACCAGTGGACAACATAGGCCGGGATATGGTATGATAAGGCAGAAGAAGAGCAGAACAAAGAAAATTTTTGGACGCAAAGGAGGATACATATTTATGGAAACATTACGGAAAAAGGAAGGCTTCATCATCGACATGGACGGCGTGATATATCACGGCAACCGTCTGCTGCCAGGCGTGAAGGAGTTCGTTCAATGGCTGATGGATAACAACAAGCATTTTCTGTTTCTGACCAACTCTGGTCAATATACCCCCAGGGAGCTACAAAAGAAGCTGGAGCGCATGGGGCTGGACATTGACGAGAGGCGTTTTTACACCAGTGCGCTGGCCACCGCCTATTTTCTGGACAGCCAGGCCCCGGGGTGCAGCGCCTATGTGATAGGCGAGCATGGCGTGCTCAACGCCCTTTATGACAAAGGCATCACCTATAACGACGTTGACCCGGACTATGTGGTGGTAGGCGAGGCATCCAGCTATAACCTGGAGCAGATGACAAAGGCCATCCGCCTGGTAAACGCCGGAGCCAAGCTCATCGGCACCAACTCTGACCTGACCGGCCCCACGGAAACAGGTATTGCCCCCGCCTGCCGGGCGCTTATCTCCCCCATCGAGCTGGCCCCCGGCAAAAGCGCCTATTTTGTCGGCAAGCCCCACCCC
>JAJQHT010000193.1 GCA_021199595.1 Oscillospiraceae bacterium | reverse complement strand
CCGTGAAGGCGGAAAACATAGAGGAGCACGAGATGCACTCCGAGTTTTGCACTGTCAGCCCGGAAACGGCGGAGATTATCAACCAGACCCGCCGGCAGGGCGGACGCATCATCGCCGTCGGCACGACCTCCTGCCGAACGCTGGAGAGCTTCGCGGCCCCGGACGGCTCCATACAGCCCGGCAGCCGCTGGACGAATATATTCATCTATCCCGGCTATCAGTTCAAATGTATAGACGCCCTGGTGACAAATTTCCATCTCCCCGGTTCCACGCTGGTCATGCTCGTCTCCGCTCTGGCAGGAAGGGAGAACATCCTCGCGGCCTATCAGGAGGCGGTGGAGAAAAAGTACAGATTTTTCTCGTTTGGGGATGCGATGTTCATTGGACACATGGGCGAGTGATGGGTAATTCATTGTTTTTCCTTCCCATATGGTGTATAATGGTAGACTACTGATTTGATTCAAACACAGAACAACAGCACAGCGGGGGAGCAGGATGTCCAAAAATATCACGATACAGGGCGCACGGGCCAATAACCTGAAAAATATAGACCTGGAAATACCAAGAGACAAGCTGGTGGTGTTCACCGGACTTTCCGGCAGCGGCAAATCCAGCCTTGCCTTTGACACCATCTATGCGGAGGGGCAGCGCCGCTATGTGGAGAGCCTTTCGAGCTATGCCCGCCAGTTTTTGGGCCAGATGGACAAGCCGGATGTGGACTATATCGGCGGTCTGTCCCCAGCCATTTCCATCGACCAGAAGACCACCTCCCGCAACCCCCGTTCCACCGTGGGGACAGTGACGGAGATACACGATTATCTCCGCCTTCTGTGGGCGCAGATTGGCATACCGCATTGTCCCAACTGCGGCCGGGAGATTCGCCAGCAGACCATTGATCAGATAGTAGACCAGATTATGACGCTGCCGGAGGGGACGAAGATGCAGCTTCTCGCCCCTGTGGTTCGCGCCAGAAAGGGCGAGCATCAGAAGGTATTTGAGGATGCCCGCCGCTCCGGCTTTGTCCGGGTGCGGGTGGACGGGAATATCTATGACTTGTCGGAGACTATCACCCTAGAAAAGAACAAAAAGCACACCATAGAGGTCGTTGTTGACCGCCTGGTGATGAAGCCGGACATTATCCGCCGCCTGACCGACTCAGCGGAAACGGCTATGGCCCTGTCCGGCGGGGTGCTTCATGTGGAGCTTACCGGGACGGGGGAGGAGCTGACCTTCTCCCAGAATTATGCCTGCGAGGACTGTGGCATTTCCATTGAGGAGATGACGCCCCGGCTGTTTTCCTTTAACGCGCCCTATGGAGCCTGCCCGACGTGCAGCGGTCTGGGGACGCTTTTGCGGGTAGACCCGGAGCTTGTCATGCCGAACCCGGAGCTTTCCATCATGGACGGAGGCATCATGGCCCCTGGCTGGTCAAATGCCAGGGGGGATTCCATCTGCCGGATGTATTATGAGGCTCTGGGGCGAAAGTACCATTTCAGCATCCATGACCCCATCAAAACCATTCCCAAAGCGGGGATAGATGCCATCCTCTACGGCACCAAGGGGGAGAAGCTGGAGCTGCGCTATGACAAGGGTTCCGGCTATGGCGTTCTCAGCAAGGATTTTGAGGGCATTGTGAACAACCTGGAGCGTCGGTATAAGGAAACGCAGTCCTCCTCCGTCCGCAGTGAACTGGAGGACTGTATGGGTCAGTATGACTGCCCGGACTGCGGCGGCGACCGCCTGAAAAAGGAGGTGCTGGCCGTCACGGTGGGGGGCTTGAGCATCGCGCAGTTCAGCCGGCTGCCCATCACCCAGGAGATTGAATTTTTGGACAGCCTTGTCCTTACGGAAAAGGAATCCATGATTGCGAACCGCATCCTAAAGGAGATACACCAGCGTCTGACCTTCCTTGTCAGCGTGGGACTGGGGTATCTGACGCTCTCTCGCGGCGCCGCCACGCTCTCCGGCGGGGAGAGCCAGCGCATACGCCTTGCCACGCAGATCGGCTCTGCCCTGATGGGTGTTCTGTATGTGCTGGACGAGCCGAGCATCGGCCTGCATCAGCGGGATAACGCGAAGCTCCTGCAAACCCTGCGCCAGCTCACCGACGCGGGCAATACGCTTATCGTTGTGGAGCATGACGAGGACACCATCCGCGCTGCGGATTGGGTGGTGGACATCGGCCCCGGCGCGGGTGTCCATGGGGGCAGCGTGGTCTGCGCCGGTACGCCGGAGGACATTATGGCCTGCCCGGAATCCATTACCGGCCAATATCTCAGCGGACGGAAAAGAATTGCCGTTCCCGCTGTCCGGCGAAAGGGGAACGGACATTTTCTCTCCGTGCGCGGCGCGGCGGCCAATAACCTGAAAAATGTAGATGTGGACATCCCTCTGGGGGCATTCACCTGCGTCACCGGCGTGTCCGGCAGCGGCAAATCAAGCCTCGTGAACGAGGTCATAGAAAAGACCCTGGGGGCCAAGCTGAACCGGCGGAAGGTGCGGCCCGGCAAATGCGCCGGGGTGTATGGCTTGGAATATCTGGACAAGGTCATTGACATCGACCAAAGCCCCATCGGACGCACGCCCCGGTCGAATCCCGCCACCTATACGGGCCTGTTTAACGACATACGGGAGCTTTTCGCCTCCACCCAGGACGCCAAGCTCCGGGGGTATAAGTCCGGGCGCTTTTCCTTTAATGTGAAGGGCGGCCGGTGCGAAGCCTGCACGGGAGACGGCCTTATTAAAATAGAAATGCTGTTTCTGCCGGACGTATACGTTCCCTGCGAGGTGTGCCACGGTGCGCGGTATAACCGGGAGACCCTGGAGGTGCGCTATAAGGGCAAAAATATTGCGGAAGTCCTTGACATGACGGTGGAGGAGGCATTAGAATTTTTCCAGAATCAGCAGAATATCCATAACAAGCTGCAAACCCTCTGGGACGTGGGCCTGGGCTACGTCCGGCTGGGTCAGTCCTCCACCACCCTCTCCGGCGGCGAGGCCCAGCGGGTCAAGCTCGCGACGGAGCTTTCCCGCCGCAGCACGGGGAACACCTTCTATATCCTGGATGAACCGACCACCGGCCTTCACACGGCGGATGTGGCGCGGCTGCTGGATATTTTGCAGCGCCTGACGGACGGCGGCAACACCGTCCTGGTCATCGAACACAATCTGGACGTGATAAAATGCGCCGACTACATCATTGACCTCGGCCCGGAGGGCGGGGACGAGGGCGGCCAGCTTGTTTTTGCCGGCACGCCGGAGCAGTGCGCCCAGGCGAAGGACAGCTATACGGGACAATTTTTGGGGAAGATATTGCGGGGATAAAACAACATGGACATTGCACAGACACTAGCCGACCTCGGCATGGGCACAGCCGTTGTCACCTTCATCATTTCCATGGTTCCCATTGTGGAGCTGCGAGGCGCAATCCCTATCGGCGTGGCCCTGGGTCTGCCGGTCTGGCAGGCGACGCTTATCAGCATTGTGGGCAATATTCTGCCCGCGCCCTTCATCATCGCTTTTATTCGGGTGGCGATGGACTGGATGAGTACAAAAGCCCGCTGGATGCAGAAATTTGTGGCCTGGCTGGAGGCCAAGGGCACCGGCAAAAAGGCGGAGAGAGTCCGCCAATGTGAATTTTGGGGGCTGGTGCTTTTTGTCGCCATCCCGCTGCCGGGAACGGGCGCCTGGACAGGCTCCCTTGTGGCCGCGCTGCTGGACGTGCGCATGAAGCGGGCGCTGCCGGCCATCATACTTGGCGTGCTTATTGCGGCCGTTATTATATCCCTTGCCATAACGGGCGTTATCAGCCTTTTGGTGTAAGCCTTGGAGCAGGAACAGCTGGAAAAAATCGAAGGCCAGGTGGCCTCCGTTATATACTATAACGATGAAAACGGTTATACCGTTCTGCGCATGAACGTGGACGACGGCTCCTCCGCCATTGTGGTGGGCTGTATCCCGATGGCTGTGCCGGGGGAGAGCCTGACCGCATGGGGAGCATGGGGACGCCATCCATCTCACGGGGAGCAGTTCAAGGCCCAGTATACCGAGCGCACCATGCCCACCGGGGCGGCGGCTATTTTTGACTATCTCTCCAGCCGGACGGTAAAAGGCATCGGCCCGGCCACGGCCGCCGCCATCGTGGCCCAGTTTGGGGATGATTCCCTGAACGTGATACGCGACCACCCGGAAAAGCTGGCCGCCATGAAAGGAATAGGCCGCAAAAAGGCGGAGGAAATATCCGCCGCATTCCGCCAGCAGACGGGGATGCGCCTTCTGATGGAGTTTCTTGCAAGCGCGGAGCTGCCGCCTATTCTGGCTCTGCGGCTATATCGCTACTATGGGGACGAGGCCATGGAGCAGGTGAAGGATAATCCCTATATCCTTTCCAGCGTCCAGATTGGCGCCTCCTTCGCCCAGGCGGACGCCTTGGCGCTGGCCCATGGCATTGAATCGGACGCCCCGGAGCGTATTGCGGCGGCGCTGCTGTTTGAGCTTCGGCACAATGCCGACAACGGCCACTGCTTCCTGCCTGCCGAGAAGCTGACGGCGGCCACCGCCCAGCTCATCGGTGTGGAGACGGAGCAGATACAGGAGGGGCTGGATATTCTTCTGGACTCCGGCGAGGTGATACGGGAGCAGGTCGCCAATGCGGACGCCTGTTATCTCGCGGAGCTTTATGGGGCGGAGGTCTATGCCGCCCATCGCCTGCGGGAAATGGCAGGCCATACCTATGAAAATACCCGCGTCAGCGCCGAACGGGTCATCGAAAAGCTGGAGGCCGAGCAGGGAATAACCCTGTCGCCCCTGCAAAAATCGGCGGTGGAGGCGGCGGCCAGCCGTCAGCTTCTTGTTATCACCGGCGGCCCCGGCACGGGCAAGACGACCTCCGTCCGGGCGGTGCTGGCGCTGTTTGACGCGCTGGAGCTGGACACCATGCTGGCCGCGCCCACAGGGCAGGCCGCCAAGCGGATGAGCGTTCTGACTGGACGCGACGCCTCCACCATACACAGGCTTTTGGAGGCCAGCTTTTCCCCGGAGACGGACAGCGTCACCTTCCGCAAGAACGAAAAAGACCGCCTGCGCTGCGGTGCGCTTGTGCTGGATGAGTGCTCCATGGTTGACATCTCTCTCATGCGGGCTGTGCTCGCGGCCATCGGCCCCGCCTGCCGGCTTGTGCTGGTAGGGGATGCCGACCAGCTCCCCTCTGTGGGGCCGGGCAGCGTGTTTCGGGATATAATCCGCAGCGGCGCGGCGGAGACCGTCCGCCTGACGGAGATATTCCGCCAGAAGGAGGAGAGCCGCATTGTCCTCTGCGCCCATCAGATAAACCACGGACAAATGCCTGACCTGCGGGTGAACAAAGGCGGGTTTTATTTCATGCGCCGCCGGGACGCGGAGCAGACCGCCGAGACCATCGTTGAGCTTTGCAGCCGTCGCCTGCCGAATAATATGGGCATCCCCGCGAGCCAGATACAGGTGCTTTCCCCCACGCGGAAGGGGCCGGCGGGAACGGAAAACCTCAATCGCCTCCTCCAGGAGGCGCTGAACCCCTGGGCCGCTGAAAAGCCGGAGTTTTCCTATGCCGGACGCACCTATCGGACGGGAGACAGGGTCATGCAGATACGCAACGACTATGATATTATGTGGAAAACGCAGGAGCTGGAGGTCGGATACGGGGTCTATAACGGAGACATTGGCTTTATCCAGAGCATTGACCCGGCGGGGGAGACCCTTACCATCGACTTTGACGGCCGCATGGCGGAATACGGCTATGAGCAGGCCGCCGAGCTGGAGCACGCCTGGGCCATGACCGTGCACAAATCCCAGGGCAGCGAATATCGGGCTGTGGTTTTCTCCGCGGCCAGGGCTGCGCCGCAGCTTATGTATCGGAGCCTTCTCTATACCGCCGTGACCCGGGCGGCGGAGCTTCTGGTTGCCGTGGGGGACGACCAGGTCATTCAGACCATGACCGAGAACGCGCACCGGGCCAAGCGATACAGCGGCCTTCGCATCCGCATGGCAGATGGGGAGTAAGCTGATACGATACCTGCTGGATCTTTTTTATCCAACACGGTGTATTCTATGCCGCCGCCCTATTGCGCCCGGCAGGCCGGATATATGCCCCGCCTGTCAGGACACCGTATCCAGGCCGCCGGCCAGCGGACGGAAGGGGGCCTTTTTTCTCCCAATGCGTCTCCGCGCTGTATTATGAGGGGCCGGTCAGAAGCGGCATCCTGCGCTATAAATTCAGCGGTGTCCGGGCCTATGCCGCGGCCTTCGGAGAACAGGTTGCCGCCTGCATTTATGAGTGCGTCGAGACGGATTATGACATTCTGACGTGGGTGCCTCTCGACCCTGGCCGGCGGCGGAAACGGGGCTATGACCAAACGGAGCTTATCGCCCGGGAGGCGGCCCGACGCCTGTGCCGGGAGCTTACGCCCACGCTGAAAAAGCGGCGGGGCATACAGCCCCAGTCCCAAAGCGGCTCCCCGGAGCGCCGCAAGGCCAATATCGCCGGGGCCTATACGGCTTTAGACCCCTCCGCGATAGCGGGAAAACGAATTTTGCTCATTGACGATATTGTGACCACCGGCTCCACACTCTCAGAGTGCGCCAAGACTCTGCTTCTGGCAGGGGCGGAGGAGGTTGTGTGCGCCACCCTGGCAAGCACCAGGTAGGAGGAACAAAATGCTTTTTTTTGAAAGAGATATTGCCATAGACCTTGGCACGATGACCACGCTAATATACG
>JAJQHT010000295.1:4804-6757 GCA_021199595.1 Oscillospiraceae bacterium | reverse complement strand
ATGTCCGCGTTCCAGTCCCGGCCCGTCTCCTCAAAGGCCGCCCCCAGGCGGTTGGACATGGTCTCGTCCGGGCCGAACACTCGGAAGTTCCGGCTCTCCCGGTTCAGAGCGAAGATGTCCCGGACGAAGGTACCCAGGTACCGCATATCCTCCCCCTCCACCGCGCCGGGGGCGGGAACCTCCGCGCCGTAGTCCCGGAAATCCGGCAGGCGCAGATCCCGCAGCAACAGGCCGCCGTTGGCGTGGGGGTTCGCCCCCATGCGGGCGTTGCCCTTGGGGGGCAGATCCCGCAGCCGCTGGATGGGCGCACCGCTGTCGTCGAACAGCTCCTCCGGCCTGTAGGAGCGGAGCCAGCTCTCGATCTGGGCCAGATGCTCCGGGGTATCCGCCGGGATGGGCACCTGATGGGCCCGGAAGGTTCCCTCTACCCGCTGGCCGTCCACCACCGCCGGGCCTGTCCAGCCCTTTGGGGTACGCAGCACGATCATGGGCCAGCGCACCCGGCTGCCGTCCCCGTTCCGGCGCGCCCGCTCCTGGGCGGTCAGGATGGCCTCAATGGCCCTGTCCAGGGCCTCCGCCATGGCCCGGTGCATTTGGGCGGGGTCGTCCCCCTCCACGAAAAGGGGCGTCCAGCCGCAGCCCCGGAAGAACTGCTCCAGCTCCTCGTGGGAGATGCGGGACAGCACAGTGGGGTTTGCGATTTTATAGCCGTTCAGATGCAGAATGGGCAGCACCGCCCCGTCGGTGCGGGGGTCGGTGAATTTATTGAGATGCCAGCAGGTTGCCAGGGGGCCGGTCTCCGCCTCCCCGTCTCCCACCACGCAGGCGGCAATCAGGCCGGGGTTATCCGCCACCGCGCCAAAGGCGTGGGCCAGGGAATAGCCCAGCTCGCCCCCCTCATGGATGGAGCCGGGCGTCTCCGGGGCCACATGGGAGGGGATGCCGCCGGGGAAGGAAAACTGGCGGAACAGCTTCGCCATGCCCTCCTCGTCCTGGGTGATGTTGGGGTATACCTCTGTATAGCTGCCGTCCAGCCAGTCCTGGGCCACCATAGCGTTGCCCCCGTGGCCGGGGCCGGAGAGATAAATCATGTCCAGGTCATAGGCCCGGATGACACGGTTCAGATGGGTGTATATGAAGTTCTGACCGGGGACAGTTCCCCAATGGCCCACGATTTTCTTTTTGAAGTCAGCCTCCTGCAATGGCCGCCGCAGCAGCGGGTCGTCCAGCAGATAAAGCTGCCCCGCCGACAAATAGTTCGCCGCCCGCCAATACATATCCATGCTCTCCAGCATGGTCTCCGTAGGAGCAAATTCCTTGTGATAATTCATCGCGCACACCTCCGCCTGTTATGCTTTATAGTATACCGCACCAGGCGGGTTTTATGACAGCTTCCGCCTGGGCGCGACAGCGGTCTCGCTCCCATGCCCGCGCGGGCATGGGAGCGAGAAAACAGCATTATTCCTCGATGGCAGGCTCCACCGGCTCGTCGTCGGCAGAAATCTCCTCAGGGGCCTCTTCCGCGGGGATTTCCTCCCCGGCAGAAGGTTCCTCAAGGGGCACGTCCTCCTCCGGGGCAGGCTCTTCCGGTTCTATGGAGATCTCTATATCCACGGGCACGTCCTCCTCGGCGTGGGTCTCCTCCTCAGGCTCCTCATCAGCGGGGATCTCTATCTCAATCTCCAGCCCCTCGTCCTCCTCGGCGGACTCGTCATCGGACAGATCCACCTCTATCTCAACCTCGATGTCAGGCTCCTCGGACTCCTCCTCCGGCTCCTGCGCGGCCGCCTCTGCCTCGGTCTGGTCAACAACAGTCTGGAAATCCGCCGCAGGCTCCTCCTCGCCCTTCTCCTTCAGCTGCTCGATCTCCTCCTCCATGGCTGCGATGGCCGCAAAGGACGCGGCAACAGACTGGCAGGCCGGGGCAAGCAGGCCCTCCGGGTTCTCCCGATG
>JAJQHT010000295.1:0-4794 GCA_021199595.1 Oscillospiraceae bacterium | reverse complement strand
CCTCATAGGCCCGGCGGATGGCATCCTTTTCGCTGGCGATGTCCATATTCAGCTTGGCGACACGGCCTATCTGCTTTGTCTTGGACGCAAAGCTCTTGGCCGCCCCGGCGGCTTTGGTTGCAAAAACACCGGCTCTTCCCTTGAAATCGTTAAAATCGGACATGATATAAGCCTCCTTATAATGATTTTGTCGCGAAAAAATTCTTCGTGTTTTATGGGGGCCATCCCCCTTTTATGGCTCCTGCTCTCCGTCGCCCTCCTGCTCCGGCAGCTCCTCATCCTCCGCACTGCCGAAAACAGCGTCCTCCATCTCCTGAATGACGTTTGTTCCCGGTGTCGGCGTCTTGGTCTCCTGAACGGGAGCCTCCGTCTCGGCAATCTCCGTCTCTCCGGCGGCCGCCAGGGTCACCTTATTCACCCATAGGTTTTCCGGCTTGCAGCGCCCGGAGCGGCGCCTGACCACAAGAATAATCACCGAGGCCAGGAAGGTCAGGACAGCAAGCGCCTGGGAGACCCGGATGCCGGTATCGCCTATGTAAAGCGAATCCGTCCGCAGGCCCTCTATCCAGGAGCGGCCCAGACCATACCAGGCCAGGTAATACAGAAAATACTGCCCGTCGAACTTCCGCTCCCTCTTTTTGGAGAGAATGTGCAGCAGCACAAAGCCCACGGCATTCCACAGGGATTCATAGAGGAAGGTGGGGTGGACATAGATAGTCTCCCCGTTCAGGGTCAGACCCATGCGGCAGAAGATGTCCGTCTCATAGCCATAGGCTTCCCGGTTCATAAAATTCCCCCAGCGGCCTATGCTCTGGCCGATGAGCAGGCCGAAGCTTACTGTATCCAGCACCGCCAGCGGAGATATTTTCTTCACCCGGCAGACCGCCAGCACGGTGATAACCGCCGCGATGACGCCGCCGTATATGGCGAGGCCGCCCTCCCAGATCTTGCAGGCGTCCCAGAAGGAGTGATAGTTTTCCAGGTTAAACAGCACATAGTATATCCTGGCCCCGATGATGGCAATGGGGACGGCGAACAGGAGATTATCCGTCAGATCGTCCTGGCTGATGCCGAACTCCCGACACCGATGGAAGCAATAGGCCACCGCCAGCAGGAACCCACAGGCGATAATGACTCCATACCAATAAAAGGTGTGCCCGAACAGCACAAAGGAGTTAGACGGGCAAATGAACCAATCCCCCAGAAAGGGGAAGGAAATAGACGCAGATGACATGACAGCTCAACCCTCCCTCGGTTTGATAACGGCCACGGCCATGGGCCGTCCGAGCATATGCACCTTCAGCCAGTTGGAAACGTCCTCACAGGTGATGATGTTCAGAACGGAGGTCGTGTCCAGAGTCTGATACCCGGCGAAGCACCCCTCCGTCTGGACGACCGCCAGGGCGGAGAAATTATTCAGCGCCCGCACATGGCTGCCGATGGTGGCCCGCTTCTGCCGTTGGAACAGCGCAGGGTCAAGCCCCTCCGCAGCAATGCGCTCCAGCTCCCCGCGCAGCGCGTCCAGCACGGTCTGCCAGTCCCGGCTCTCTCCGCCCAGGGACAGAACGCTCTCCCCTGCGGCCTGCTCGATGTTGTAGTCAAAGGTATCGTTCAGAAGGCCCTCCGCGTACAGCCGCAGATAGACCGGCGAGCTGCGCCCGCACAGGCACCGCAGGGCCAGCACCCCGGTCAGCCGATCCCGCAGCTCCTCCTGTCCCCGGCCAAAGGGGCCGAGCTTCAGTCCCGCCAGAAACTGCGGCGCGGAAACCGCCATGACCCGCTCATGATACAGCCCCGCCGGCTCAAGGCCCTCCGCCGGGCCATAATCCCGTCCGGGCGGCTCGGATGCCTCCGGCGGTAGAATCTCCAGCGCCAGGCGCTCTACCTGTTCCGGGTCTACATCCCCCACCACGCACAGTGCCATATTGCAGGGATGGTAAAACACCTTGTGACAGGCGTATAAAACCTCCGGCGTGATCTTCTGAATGGACTCCACCGTGCCCGCCACGGAATCCCGCAGAGGGCTGGACGTGAACAGCAGCTCCATCAAATCCATATATATCGCATAATCCGGGCTGTCCTCGCACATACGTATCTCCTGCGCGATGATGCCCCGCTCCTTTTCCACGCTCTCAGCCGTGAAATAGGGCACGGACACGAAGGACAGCAGCGTTTTGAGGTTTTCCTCAAACTGCTCGGTACACTCAAAGTGATACGCGGTCATGGACGAGGAGGTGAACGCATTGGGGCTTGCACCCGTGGCGTTCAGCTTCATCAGCGCGTCCCCCTCCGGGGTATCGAACATCTTGTGCTCCAGATAATGCGCGACGCCCGCCGGGGTGTCCACCGTCTGCCCGCCCAGAGTGAAGCGCCGGTCGGCCCCGCCGTAGTTCGTCGCGAACACCGCAAAGCGGCGGCTGAACCCCGGCTTTGGCAGCACGAAAATTTGCAGACCGTTGGGAAGCGTGCTCGTATATAATACCTCGCCGATAGAGGCGTATTCTGTCCTATTCATGCTCGTCCTCCTCATCCCGCAGGAAATACACTGCGTCGCACTCGATGCCAGACGCCACCTTCACCACGTCCTCCAGCGTCACCATTTCCACCAGGGCGGCCAGCTCCTCCGGCCCGTAGTCCAGGCCCAGAAGATTCTGGCCCAGCCAGAAGCCTTCCAGCTGTCCGGCGCTGTCCATGCTTCCCCGCAGACCGCTCGCAAGGGACGCCTTCGCCGTGGCAAGCTCCTCCGGCGTGATATTCCCGTCCCGCACGTCCTGAAGCTGGCGGCTTATCTCCGCCAGGGCGGTGTCATAATTTGCCGGCTCAATGCCGCTGATGACATACATAAGCCCTTTGTATACATCCACCCCGGAGCTTGCAAAGTAGCATAGGCTCAGCTTCTCCCGCACGTTCATAAAGAGCTTCGAGGACACACTCCCACCGAACACCGCATTCATCACCTGGATGGCGGCCATATCCGGCTCCTCCATGCAGGCACCGAGCCGATAGCCGATGGCAAGCTTTCCCTGCCCCACGGCCATGGTCTCCGTGTAAAAACGCGTCTGCTCCTCCAGGGTATTCATGCGGATGTCCGTTCCGATATCGAGGTCTATCTCTCCCCGGGGCAGAGTGTCCAGCGCCCGGGTCATGGCCTGAGCCACGCGGTCGAAATCCGCCGGGCCGCAGTAGAATATCTCCACCGGGGACGTCGCGAGAAGAGTCTTATACCGGCGGGTCAGCGCGTCATAGCGGATATTCTCCGCCGTGTCCTCCGTTCCCAGCACGTCCACAGCATAGGCCTCCGTCTGGCACATAAGCTCCGTCAGCCGCAGGCGGCTGTAGCCAATCTTGTCGTTAATCTGGGCGCGGATGTCCTCGAGGAGCTTTTCCTTCTCGCTCTCCACATATTCAGGCCGAAGCAGACCGCCCCGGGTGTTGGGGGCCAGAATGACCTCCCCCAGCAGCTCCGCCATCTGCTCCAGCGTGCCGCCCGCCGCGTCCTCCGGCAGATAGGCCCCGTCCACAAAATCGGCCCAGAAGCCGACGCACTGTATCTCGCCGCGCTTGCGAACGACCGGCTCCAGGCGCGCACCGTAAAGGCTGTCCAGCTGCGCGGCCAGCGCGTCCATATCCGGGTAATGCACCGTCCCCCGGCGCAGAACGCTTGGAATGAGCGCGTTCATGGACGCGTCCTCCCGGCAGAGGCGGGTCAGGAAGCTGACGCTCATCAGCCCCGTCTTGAATTTATCGGTTGTCAGCCCCGTCAGGTATACCCCCGGCAGGATCTCTCTGCGCATCTGCTGCATTGCTCTTCTCCCTATGCGGCGAAACGCTCTCGCGCCGTCCCGCCCGATTTTTAATTTGTATTCATTATAACACACGGAGCCGCCCATGAAAATGTCATAATTGTAAAAAAATAAGCAGCCGTTTTTATTCTGCCCGGATTTTTGCGGATTAACAGCGCAGACGCCCCGCGTTGATGTCTGTGCATAAACGCGGAGCGTTGGTTTTAGAAGGGTGATCTCGTTTTATTGCGCTTTCTCCCGCAGCACGCCGATAACCGCTGCCGCGCCAAGGGCGCAGAGGGCCGTCAGCGTGGATGTGCCGGAGACATTTTTCATGTGATGGTCGTTTTTCCGTATTTCACCCGGATATGCCGGCCGCAGACGTCGGCCTCATAGCCCTCCCAGCCGGCGGGGAGCTTGGGGCTTACGGTCAGGCGGCCATTTTTTAAATGGATGCCCAGAAGGTCTTCCAACACAATCCGGAAAAACCAGCCCGCCGCGCCGGTATACCAGCTCCAGTTGGCCTGGGCGTAGTGGTCGGCGTTTGTGGACACGTCTGCCGCGAGGACATACGGCTCCGCCTGCCACTGGGCGGCGGGGTGCCGGGACGGCATGGTATTCAGGAGGATGGCGCTGCCCTCCTCCGTGAAGCCCTCCCGCAGGAGGGCGGAGGCCAGCCACAGCGCCCCATGGGTATACTGACCGCCGTTTTCCCGGAAGCCGGGGCCGCAGGCGCGGATATAGCCGGGGTCGCGCCCCTCGTCCCCAAAGGGCGGGGTAAACAGCTTCGTGACGCCGTGGGCCGGGTCATACAGCCGCTCCACGCAGGCCATCAGCGCCGTGCGCACCCGCTCCCGCTCCGCCTGGGGGCAGAACGCCGCCCAGCTCTGGGCAATGGAGTCGATAGCGCAGGCGGGGGAACCCACCGCCCCCAGGGGCGCGCCGTCCAGCCACCAGCCCCGGAGATACCAGCTCCCGTCCCAGGCATGGCCCGCCGCCTGGGCGTATTTAG
>JAJQHT010000318.1 GCA_021199595.1 Oscillospiraceae bacterium | reverse complement strand
TAGCGATTGCAGCTCGCTTTTAAGATTTTGCAGCTCCACCTCATAGTGTCTTGCCTCCTCCTGAAGCTCCTCCATTGCCTCGGCCTGCGCTTTCTGCTCCCTGTTATCCGTGTAAATCATGTACGCCAGAAAAGCGACAACAAGAACAATGAGAACGGCGCATACGATATGGATAATCCTTACGTTTCGGTTATACATCATTCACGCCTCCCTTCTGTTCGGACGACTTATTAATATACTCAGCCGATATGTGCGAATGTTCAAACACCAGCCGCTTGCAGCATATTGCCATGGCCGCCGGCCTGTGGGTCACGATAAGCACAGTCTGTCCGCCCATCTCTTTCAGATTCTTCAGCAGTCTGCGCTCGGTATCCTCATCCAGCGCGGATGTCGCTTCGTCCAGCAGAAGTATGGGAGCATTTCTGTAAACTGCTCTTGCTATTGCGATTCTCTGCATCTGCCCTTCGGACAGCCCTGCGCCTTTTTCTCCAAGCACAGTATTATAACCATTCGGCAGCCCTTTGATGAACTCATCCGCACAGGCAATTTTGCAGGCCTGCTCCACCCTGGACTTCTGCTCCTTCGTATACGGAGCAGAATGCAGAAAGTCCACAGCCTCATAAATACTGCCGGACATCAGCATATTGCCCTGGGGAACATAGGAAAACCAGCGACGGGTTGCCGGAGATATATCTATCGCGCGGCTTCCCTGATCATCTTGGCCCGCACAGTCTGCATACAGTCTGCCGGAAACAGGAGCATAAATACCCAGCAGGATTTTCAGCAGCGTGCTCTTGCCAATACCGGAAATTCCAGTCAGCGCGACGATTTCGCCCTTCTCTATGTCGAACGTGGCGTCGCTTATCACTTCTTCCTCGCCGTCGTCATAGATGAATGTCAAATCCTTCGCATGGAGTCTCTCAAATGCAGGCAGCTCTTTTGCCCCTCTTTCCTTCGGCAGCTTCTCCAGCTCAATCAGTCGTTCCGCTGACGCCAGCATGGAATAATACTGCGGCACAAACCCGGAAATATTGGCGAACGGACTTCTTATCTGGCTGATGAGCTGCAGCACGGCAGTCAGAGTTCCGTATGTCAGGGTGCCGTTCAGAATGCCGAACCCACACCACACAAGCCCGAACAGATAGCTGCCCTGCATCACGCCGCCGAATCCAAAGTTGCAGATATTGGAGAATGTTCTTCTCTTCATGCGGGCTTTCTTATGCGCGGCGGCTTTTTCCTCCGTTCTGACCGACGCCATTTCCTCCGCCTCAAACCCCTTTAGAATCAGCAGGCTCTCAATAGATTCCTGCAGCCAGGAGCGCAGTTTTCCATCTGTCTCCTGCACTTCCTTATGCAACCGTTTCATCCTGCGGCGGAACAAGAAGGTCACGCCCAGCATAACCAGCCCGCCGACAAGAAATATACTGCCAAACCGCCAGTCAAGAACCATAAGAATAACCAGTGCGCAAATAAGCTGTACCGCCATAGACACAACGCCGGGGATAATGTCCGTCGCGTAGTCGGCTACAATTTTAACATCACTGGTCATGCGGTTTTGAAGCTCTCCCGTATGGTAAGCCTTCAGGCCGCTATAGGTACTGTGCAGAATACTGTCATAGGTGTGCTGTTTCAGCCTGTTTTCAAGGGAAGCCCTCGTCCATTCGTCTACCTGCCGGATAATGGCACGGAGGATAAGCTGAACGAGTATAATGCCCAGAAATATGCCGCTCCATTGAAGAAACATACTTCTGTCAAGGGCAACCGCATAATCAATGGCATTTCGCATAACGAGCGCCAGTATAACAGAGAGAAATGCCGTAACGCCCGTACACATTGTCAGAAGCAGGATACCGCCAAAGCTGCCTTTCACCATTTTCGTGACCCAGCCGATGGAGGAATCGCCGAGCATACGCTTGCCAACCGACACAATGCCCGCTCGTGCACTGTGTTCCAAATGCCGCAAAGGGTAGATAAAGTTCCAGAACCAGACATACAGACGGTAAAGAAAATCCGTTGTCCTAATCTCTTTTTTCCCGCGCCAGCAGCTCTCCATCACGCCCTTTATGTCGGATAACGGCACGCGTTCAATGGCAAAGGTATTATCGCCGCGGATGAGCGCCGTATCTCCGTCAAAGCCCATAATCCGATGAAGCACCTGCGTTCCGTCGGGCCGGACATACAGCACCACGTCATTTCTTTTTGGTCTTCCCTCCAGCTTCCGAATCAGAACATGGGAGGAATAGGTATAAAGAAGCGGGCGCATACTGGTTCCCTTAATGGGAATCACAATATAACCGGCTGATTCCAGTTCATCCAGCTTTGTCGTTTGTGAGGTTTGATTTCCCGCAGAGGTTTGCTTCATGCCTCCCTCTCCTCCTTCCCCGTTTATTCTTTCCAAGCACTTATACCGTCAGGAACCCTGCATCCGCCATTTCCTTTATCATTGACTTCACATCGTCAGCAATACATACCCGGTCCTCTGCTGTCTGTACGCCGCTCTTTTGCGCAAGTATATCCACAATCTCATCCTCGTTCTTGCCCTCGGCAACGCACTCCCAGATGATTTTACCCGTCTCGTTGAGCTTGACCATACCGTGAAAATCCCGGCTTGCCTGCCCCGTCGCTACTGCCACATACTTGCCCGCTACCTGGCGGATGACGAATCCTTCTTTGAGCTTCATATTAGTTTGCCTCCTGCATTTTGTTCGGCATACGCCAAAGCTGATTGATTTCTTCAAGCGTGTTTTGAATCCCGCGGCTTATATATTTCTCTCCCGTCAGCGCTTCAAAGCTGCATCTGACCGCATCCTCGGAAATGTCACATTCCAGAAGATACAGCGGAAGATTTTCTATCATCTTGTCAAACAACTCCAACATAAGCCCTGTGGCCTCCGGCTCATACGGGTGGAACATCTGCCGGAGCATGATAGAAATCGCCTCTTCAGGACTTACCCTGCGAATATGGTTGCTCCCATCCTCCGTGCGGCGGATAAAGCAAATCGCCGCCACCTCTGCGCTGTGCTTTCGGTTCCAGCCCTCCTTGCCGCACCACGGGGTGTCATAGGCTGTTATTTTTGTGCTGCCGCTCTTCTCCTCTATCTGAAAAATCGGCTTGTCGCCGTTGACAATATCAACATCCGCACCGACGTATTGTTTCCATAAGCCGATATGCGTGGACTTGCCCGTGCCGCTGGCAGCTGTGAACAGATAGCCCTTCCCTCTGTAGGAAATGCAGGCTCCATGAAGCGTCACGCGGTTATAATACGGAAGCTTCGAGGCAATAACGGAGTAGATGCCGTCACGTTCCAGAAACTCATCCCGCATATCGGCGTTGTACTCTCTCATTTCCTCAAGTCTGCTGTCCTCGACATAGACAGAGAAAGAGGGTTCCCTGCTGGTCAGGTAGTTCCTGCAGAACCAACGACAGTAATTGTATCGGCTCTGTATCTCCATCGGCACGCCCGCCAGCTCTATACTGAACCTGTCCATTCCGCTCCACCTCGCTTTAATTTCTATATTATATCATGCACGGCGATTATTTCAATACTTGAATACCTGCAATTATTTCGATATTGTTATTACGCAGAAAGCTGAACTGGCTTGGAAGGAAGACGGAATGTTACTGGGACGGCAGTATAACAGTCGCTTTGTGAAGGCAGCTCCAATCGATCCGCTGTCCGCTCAGACTATTCTACACAACGAATGTCTGAGATTACGTCTTGTTTAGACATGGACAGACTGTTATAATAGAAACAATATAGGAGTGCCAGCGGGAAGAATAAGCAAGATGAAAAGCGGAGCCTGTTTTTTGGGGGAGGGATTCGATGTTCAGAGTATGGAGCCTTCTGATGGGGTATGTGTTCGGAAATTTCCTGACAGCCGAGCTTGTCTCGCGCAGGATTGCCGGAAAAAGCTCGTTTGAGCGAGGCAGCGGCAATCCAGGGATGGCAAACATCGCAGCGCAGGATGGGGCAAACTCCGCTGCGTTTGTATTGGCGGGAGACCTGCTCAAAACCTTTCTTCCGTGTCTGCTCTGCCGCATGGTTTTATTTCCGGAAGCCGGAGCGGCAGCGGCCGCATATGCCGGGCTTGGAGCGATCCTCGGCCATAACTTTCCTGTCTGGCACCATTTCAAGGGCGGCAAAGGTGTCGCCTGCACCTGTGCGGCCCTCATCAGCATTTCCCTGGGCTATGGTCTGCTGGCGTGTTTGATTGGCGGAATCGGCGTTCTGGTCAGTCACTATCTTTCGATAGGTGCTGTTCTCATTCCAGCCGCTTTTCTGCTCCCCGCTTTCTGCTTCTGCGAGAAGGAAATTGGGATTGTCACAATGATTATAGCGCTCATCATGCTGCAACGAAATATGACAGGACTGAAAAATCTTCTGACAGGAACTGAACCCAAGAAGTATTTACTAAAGAAATTGAAAAACAACCGGCAGAACATTGATTGACAACATAACAGCCTATAACATCGGCTGCGAATCTGGGGAGTATCAGGATTAAAGATTTGGCAAACCAGACGGCCGCACATACCCCCGAACCCCCGAAAAAAATCCTTGACAAACGCCCTGACAGGGCCTATAATCATGAAAAGAGCAAAGGTGTTCTTCCTGGAGGAGTACGCCTTTGTTTTTTTATGTGCTAATTTGACCTTATAGGAGAGTATAATGTTATGTGTGCTATCATGGGCTTTACCCAGCGGACGCTGACAGAGGAGCAGCTCCGCCCCTACTTTGAAAAAACAGTCTCCCGCGGGCCTGATATGAGCCGGATAGAAGAAGCCGGTTCCGGCTGGCTGTGTTATCACAGGCTCGCCATCATGGGTCTGAACGAGGCCGGTATGCAGCCCTTCCACCTGGACGGGGACATGGCCATCTGCAACGGCGAGCTGTATCTGTTCCGTCCCCTGCGGGCGGAGCTTGCGAGGGAATACGACTTCATCAGCGATTCGGACTGCGAAATCATCCTGCCGCTGTATCACAAATACGGCCTGGAAATGTTCTCCATGCTGGACGCGGAATTTGCCATGCTGATATACGACAGCAAGCGGGACGAGATTATCGCCGCCCGCGACCCCATTGGCATCCGGCCCCTGTTTTACGGCTATATGGAGGACGGAAGCATCGTCTTTGCCAGCGAGGCGAAGAACCTGGTGGGCCTGTGCGAGAACGTGAACCCCTTCCCTCCCGGGCATTATTACGCCGGAGGCCGCTTCGTCCGCTATGCCGACCTGACCACCGTGAAGCCGGAGGAATACGTCACCGACGATATAGAGACCGTCTGCAAGAACATCCGTGAAAAGCTGATTCTTGGCATCGACAAGCGCCTGGACGCGGACGCGCCCCTGGGCTTTCTTCTCTCCGGCGGACTGGACAGCAGCCTTGTCTGCGCCATATCTGCCCGTATCCTGGGCCAGCACATCCGCACCTTCGCCATCGGCATGGACAAGGACGCCATCGACCTGAAGTACGCCCGCGAGGTGGCGGACTTCATCGGCGCAGACCACACAGAGGTCTATATGACCCGCCAGCAGGTGCTGGACTCCCTGGAGGAGGTCATCTCTCTGCTGGGCACCTACGACATCACCACCATCCGGGCCAGCATGGGTATGTATCTCTGCTGCAAGGCCATCCACGAGACCACCGACGTGCGCGTGCTTCTGACCGGCGAAATATCCGACGAACTTTTCGGCTATAAATACACAGACTTCGCCCCCTCCCCGGAGGCGTTCCAGGAGGAGGCCAAAAAGCGGGTGGATGAGCTGTATATGTACGACGTCCTCCGGGCCGACCGCTGCATCGCCTCCAACTCCATCGAGGCCCGCGTCCCCTTTGGGGATTTGGAATTTGTCAAATATGTCATGAGCATTGACCCGAAGATGAAGGTCAACACCTATGACATGGGAAAATATCTGCTGCGCCACGCCTTTGAAAAGGATCATCTGCTCCCGGAGGACATCCTCTGGCGGCAGAAGGCCGCTTTCTCCGACGCCGTGGGTCACTCCATGGTGGACGATTTGAAGGAATACGCAGAAGCCCATTACACCGACGAGGAATTTGAGGAGCGCCGCAAGGCTTATGATTTCGCCCAGCCCTTCACGAAGGAGAGCCTGCTCTATCGGGAGATTTTTGAAAAATACTACCCCGGTCAGGCTCCCATGGTAAAGGACTTCTGGATGCCCAACAAATCCTGGGAGGGCTGCGACGTGAACGACCCCAGCGCCCGCGTTCTCGCCAACTACGGCGCAAGCGGCCAGTAAAAACTGACCGCCCACTACACTTCGTATCAGCCGGCAAAGCACTCTGCCGCTGATATATACTCTCTCCTGCCGGAGCGGCCAGCACACCGCTCCGGCACTTTATTGTTATTTATCCTTGCAATCGCAACACAGCCTGTATGGCGGTCTCACCCGTCTGGTTCTGAACCAGGAAATGCCAGCCCTCGTCGTCCTTCCTGCGATAGATAGAGAGGGTCTGGCCCTCAAAGCAGGCGGCACGGTAGGCCACCTCTACCTCCCGGACGGGCATATCCGCCAGCTCCGCCGTGGTGAAGGTACCTAGCAGCATACGCACATAGGCTACGTTATTCATGTGGCGTCCCGTGTCGATGTCCTGAGAGCCGACGGTATAGGTCTTTACAAGGTTTTCCGCCGCAGGCGTCTCCCGGAAGCGGGTAAACGGATCCGGGCACATCTTTTCCGGCCAATGCTCCATGGTCAAGGGGTATCCGCTGTCCTCCGGCTTGACCATGCGTCCGCTGTCCATAT
>JAJQHT010000172.1 GCA_021199595.1 Oscillospiraceae bacterium | reverse complement strand
GCGCCGCATAATGGGCGCGGGTACCATATCCCTTGTGTTTTTCAAAGCCGTATTGCGGATATTGCACGGCAAGCTCCGTCATAAGCTGGTCACGGGTCACCTTCGCCAGCACAGAGGCCGCCGCGATACAGGCGCATTTGCCGTCCCCGCCGACGACGCTTTGGGCCGGGATTTTTATGTCCCGTGTGGTGTTGCCGTCTATCAGGGCTATATCCGGGGCAGGCGAAAGCTGCTCGATGGCCCGGTTCATGGCTAGAAGCGCGGCGGACAGGATGTTCATAGACTCTATCTCCTCCACAGAGGCGAACGCGATGCCGTAGGCGATGGCCTGCTCCTGTATGAGGGGGAACAGCCGCTCCCGCTGCTTTTCCGTCAGCTTTTTGGAGTCATTCAGGCCCGGCAGCTCGCAGCCCATGGGCAGAATCACCGCCGCCGCGCACACCGGCCCCGCCAGGGGGCCTCGCCCGGCCTCGTCCACACCGCAGCCCAGTGAAAGACCCTGCTCGTGCAGCACGGCCTCCATGGCCCAGAGGTCAGACGGGGCGCTCAAGGCTTATCCTCCCCAGCTTGCCGCCCCGGAACTCATCCAGCAGGATGGCTGCCATGCGCTCTGTGTTGACCTCGCCGCCGGCCATGAGAAAGCCCCGCTTTCTGGCGCAGGCCTCCAGCAGCTCCCATCCCTGGGCCTCAGGGTCGGGGTCGATTTTATAACGGGCCGTCAGCGCCGCTGGGTATTCCGCCCGCAAAAGCACCAGCAGCTTTGCCGCCAGCTCCTCCCGGTCAAGCACGTCGTCCTTCACCGCACCGGTGAAAGCCAGCCGCTCCCCGGTAGCCTGATCCACAAACTTGGGCCACAGAATACCGGGGGTGTCCAGCAGCTCCAGCTGGTTATCCACCGTAATCCACTGCTTGCCCCTCGTCACGCCGGGACGGTCGGAAACGGCGGCAGTCTTGCGGCCGCTGACCTTGTTGATAAAGGTGGATTTCCCCACATTCGGCACACCCACTACCATGGCACGCATAGTGCCGTTTTTGTCCCGAAGCGCGCGGAGCGCCTTTGGCAGCTCCTTCACGCCCCGGCCGGAGCGGGCGTCGCATTCCAGGAAGGGCGTGCCCTGGGCCTTATAGTAATTCCGCCACTGGGCGGTGACGTTGGGGTCGGCCTGGTCTGCGCGGTTGAGTATCAGCAGCCTTGGCTTTCGCCCCGCAATAATCTCATCCAGGTCTGGATTCCGGCTGGCGGCGGGGATGCGCGCGTCCACGACCTCGCAGACCACGTCCACCAGCTTTAAGCTGTCCTGCATCATCCGCTCGGCCTTTTTCATGTGGCCGGGGAACCATTGTATATCAGCCATCGCTCCCGTATATCGCCCCCATCTTGCTCAGCGGCATGATGCGGAAGATCACCTTTCCCATAATATACCTTGTGTCAACACAGCCCACCCGGGCGTCCCGACTGTCTGTGGAGTTATTGCGGTTATCGCCCATAACGAACACGCATCCCTCCGGGACGGTTATCGGCCCTTCAAAATCCTCCTGGGTATAGGTCAGCTCGTTCACATACGGCTCATCCAGGGCCACTCCATCCACATATACAATACCAAGGGTGAAGTCGATATCCACGGTCTGCCCTTCCACGGCAATCACTCGCTTGACGATAGGCTCCTCGCGCAGTGTCTCTTTCCGCAGAACGACAATGTCCCCCTGCTCGTAATCCCCGGCCCAGCGGGTGATGATGATTTTGTCTCCATCGTCCAGGGTGGGAACCATGGAATAGCCCACCACGTCGATGACACGGGCCACAAACACAAACAGCAGCACGCACACAATCAGGGCCAGCACCAGGCACTGTATCCACTCATAGGTTTCCTTATAAGGGCTGACAGGGACAGCCTCCGCCTCTTCCAGGGCCTCCTGGGCTGCGTCCTGCTCCTCCGGCTTGCTGCTGCGGCGCTTCTGCTTTTTCTTGGCCGCCCGCTGGTTCCGGGCCAGGTGGGAGCCTTTATTCGTATCCTTCATTACCTTACCCCTTTCTCGCGCCAGAGGCCGTTTAACACGGCCATTTAAATTTTATTATACTATGCAAACCCCCGCAAACGCAACAAAAAAAGAGGCTCACGGCCTCTTTTTTTGTTCTTTTAGAGTTTTTCCTTGACCTTGGCCGCCTTACCCACGCGGTCACGCAGATAATACAGCTTGGCGCGCCGTACCTTGCCCCGGCGAACGGTGTCCACAGACACGATGTTCGGGGAGTGAACGGGGAAAACCTTCTCGCAGCCTACGCCATAGGAGATGCGGCGGACGGTAATCGTCTCGTTGATGCCGCCGTGCTTCTTGGCAATGAGGGTGCCCTCAAAAGCCTGGTTACGCTCACGGTTACCTTCCTTGATGCGAACGGTCACACGGACGGTGTCGCCCACGTTCATCTCAGGAAGCTCAGGCTTCATGTACTGCTGGGTCAGCGCATTGATGAGATCCATAACAAAACCTTCCTTAACAATAGACGTTCTTACCGGGGACAAAGCACTTCCGGCAGCGGACCGCCCTGATAGACGCGCAAACGCCGCTTTCAGCGTCACGCACACTGAAAAATATTAACACACATCTTCCCCGGATGCAAGCATTTTTTGCCGCCCGCGCGAGATTTTTTCATCTGAATGGCGTCATATCCTCCAAAAACGCTTCCTTCCGGGTAAAGGCATAATATGTCGGCGCAGCGTCGCCCAGGGCGGCCATCAAAAGCTCCGGGCTGACGGTAGGCTCCTGGGCATGGAGCAGAAGCTCAGCGGCCACGCCGTCAGGCGTATCCGTGAATACAGCTCTGCCAATGCCGGGGGCGATGTTGTCCAGGCGTTCCCCCTTCTTGCTGCGGCGCGTGACCCAAAGCTCCGGCTGGGCGAAAAAAGAATTATAATACGCCCCGTCCCGGCCATGGCGCATGACCCCCTCATACCGCAGCCAGCGCAGCTCCGAACCCTTCCGCGGGGCCTGGTACGCCTCTATGGCACGAATGCCCTCCGGCATATAGGGATTCAGGCAGTCCGGCAGCGTCGCCAGCGCCCGCTCCTCCGTCAGAGAAAAATCCATATATTCACACTCGCTCTCCGTCCCCACGGGCAGCGGCAGGATAATAGATATTTTCGCGTGAGGGTTAAAGCCCTCGCTGTATTTCAGCGGCACTCCGGCCCGGGAGAATATCCGCTGCATGGTGCGTATCAAATCCAAATGGGATATATAGGCCGCACGGCCTGTTTTCGCGAATTTCAAGCGCAGCTTATCCACGGCACACACCCTCCTTCAAAAGCGACGCGGCCCCGCAGCCCATGCAGGCCTTCCGGCAGTCGGGACTGAGCTTTCCGGCATAGGCCGCCGCCCGCTCCCGCTCCAGATGGCGGCGGGTAACGCCGTTGTCCATATGCTCCCAGGGCATAAGCTCGTCCGCAGGCCGCTCACGGGCGGCATAAAAATCAATATCCATGCCGCAGGTCTCAAATGCTGTCAGCCAGCGTTCCAACGAGAAATACTCGCTCCAGGATTCCAGACGCCCGCCGGTGCACCAGACCTCTTCGATGACCCGGCCCATTTTTCGGTCTCCCCGGGCCAGAGCCGCTTCTATCAGGCTCATCTCCGCGTCATGCCAGTTATAGGTGATGGAACGGGCCTGCTTCAGCGCGCCGGACAGCAGCCCCACCCGGCGGAGATATTCGTCCCGGCTGACCTGCGCCTCCCACTGGAAGGGCGTATGGGGCTTGGGGATAAATTCAGAGGTGCTCACTGTGATGCGCACGCCCCGGCTGCGGTTCACGGCGTTTTTCTTCCAGACCCAAAAGACCTTCTGCGCCAGCTCCGCAATACCCAAAACATCCTCGTCCGTCTCTGTGGGAAGGCCCAGCATGAAATACAGCTTCACCCCGTTCCATCCCCCGGAAAAGGCCACCCGGCAGGATTCCAGCAGGTCGTCCTCCGTAACATTTTTGTTGATAACGTCACGCAGACGCTGCGTTCCCGCCTCCGGCGCGAAGGTCAGGCCGCCCTTTCGCACCTGCTGCACCCGCTGCATGATGTCCATGGAGAAGTTGTCCGCCCGCAGAGATGGCAGGCTCAGGCTGATGCCCCTGGGCCGACAGTAATCCAGAAGCCCGTCGCACAGGGCAGACAGCTCCCGGTAGTCACTTGTGCTGAGACTGGAAAGATTCAGCTCCTGATAGCCGGTGTTCTCCAGGGTCTCCCGGCCCAGCGCCAGCAGCTTTTCCGCGCTGCGGCTGCGGACAGGCCGGTTTATCTGTCCCGCCTGGCAGAAGCGGCAGCCCCGAATGCATCCCCGGAACACCTCCAGGGATACCCGGTCATGGACGATTTCTGTGCTTGGCACGATGGGCCGCGTGGGATAGTAGCTGTTTTCAAAATCCTCCACAATGCGCTTGCGCACCTTCTCCGGCGCACCGTCCTTCGCCGTGATGGACGCCACCGTTCCGTCCTCGTGATAGGTAATGTCATAGAGGCTCGGCACATAAATCCCGCCGATATGGGACGCCTGGCGCAAAAAGCGTTCCTTGCTCCAGCCCTCCCGCTTGGCCTCGCGGTAAAGCTCTATCACCTCCCTGTCCATATCCTCCCCTTCTCCCAGGAAGCACAGATCCAGGAAATCGGCCATCGGCTCTATGTTGCAGCAGCACGCGCCGCCCGCCATGACCAGGTGGTCAAGCCCCGGCCTGTCCGCCGCGTGAAGGGGGATGCCCCCCAGATCCAGCACGTCCAGCACCGTGGTGTAGGCCATCTCATAGCCCAGGGAGAAGGCGATAATGTCAAACTCCTCCAGCGCGTCACCGCTTTCCAGCGCCCAGATGGGGATATGCTCCCGGCGCATTTGCTCCGCCATATCCCCCCAGGGGGCGAACACCCGCTCGCACCAGACCCCCGGCATCTCGTTAATAATGCCGTATAAAATCTTTACGCCCAGGTTGGACATACCTATCTCATAGGTATCGGGAAAACAAAACGCAAAGCGCACATCCACCTTGCTTTTGTCCTTTACCACCTGGTTATATTCCCCGCCCGTATATCGTGCCGGGCGCTGCACCTGCCGAAGCATGGTTCGCAGCTTTTCATCATCTAATAAATTCATAGGCCCCTCGTTTTGTACGAAATGTGTATCCATTTTAACGCAATTCGGGCACGTTGGCAAGGGCCGCCATCCATATCCCCGCCGCAGCCGCCGCGATGGAGTGAATGTATACACCCGTGGCCAGCACTCCCGCCGCGCAGAGGTTCCCGGCTATCCGCAAAACGACAGCCGCCCATGACGCAGGCATCACAAGCTCCAGCCCATACTGCGCGAGCCGTCCGCCGTCCATGGGCAGCACAGGCAAAAGGTTGAACAGCGCTGCCAGCAGGGCAATGGCCCCGGCATAGCAGAGAAATGGAATGTCCGTAATAAAACAGCACACCGCAAACAGCAGCCCCGCCATTGGCCCCGCCGCAATTATCCCCGCCTCCTGCCGTCCTGTCAGCGCACCGCTGTATTCTATCACCGGGCCGCAGGCTGTTATATGCACACCTCGGATGGTCGCTCCGGCCAGAAATATACCCGTTAAATGCCCCAGCTCATGCGCCAGCGCCGCCGCCAGAAACGCCGCCAGCGCTGGCCAGCCGCCCATATAATACAGCGCCGCGCCCAGCAGCAGAAACCCCGGGCTTACCGTCAGTCCAAGCCCAGCCATGAAACCGCCTCCGCCGGGAGATACAGCACCACCTGCTCCCTGTCCAGCGACTCCCGCAGCGCCGGCGCCGCCCGCTCCGCAAAATCCGGCGCCCACCTCACGAAGCTCGCCGCTAAAAACAGCGCCGCTGCAATAAAAATTCTCCGAAGCTCCACCCTATCGCCTCCATGGTACAGGCTATGAAGTGATTTGAAAATTATGCTTGCATTTGTCCGGCAAGGGTGCTATAATCTTAAAGCCGCGCAGGTGTAGTTCAATGGCAGAACATCAGCTTCCCAAGCTGAATACGAGGGTTCGATTCCCTTCACCTGCTCCATTTTTTCATCATCCGGGTGTAGCGCAGCTGGTAGCGCGCATGGTTCGGGACCATGAGGCCGTGGGTTCAAATCCCGCCACTCGGACCAAAACCGGGAAGCGCTGGAGATTCAGCGATTCCCGGTTTTCTTTATGATGAGCTAACCTCCCTGACGGACTTCCGCCAGGGAGGTTTTTTGTCATAGCGCCGCTATAATGCGGCACATCAGGGCCACGCGGCGGAATGGGGTCATCAGGTACAGGCCGTCGGAATACGGGGCAGTCTGGCGGGCTATCTCGGCGGAAATTCTGACGGCCAAATCCTCGGCGGCTTCTCTGTCCTTGCCCTCGTACATGGCAACAATCTCATCGCAGACATACATTCCGGCAATCTCGTTATTGAGGAAGCAGGCGTTTCGGTGGCTGACCACCGGGAAGATACCGGCCAGAATCATTCCCCGGAGCGTTTCTCTGGCAAGGCGAAGGTTATCCAGGGCCTGCTGAGACAGGACAGGCTGGGTCAAAAAGCCGGAGACGCCGTTTGCCTCCTTCTCCTGGGCCAGCTTAAGCTGAATGTCAAAATTCCTGGCGTTCAGGTTCAGCGCCCCATAGATGCGGAAAGGCGTGCGCAACGCCGTCTCGTTCAGGCCGGAGACATAGCGGATGAGCTTGCGGGAGTTGAAGTTGAACACACTTTTCACCTCGTCCCTGGCTTCCGTGGGGATAGGATCTCCTGTCACCAGCAGGACATTGTGGACATCCTCGATGGAACGGCCCAGCAGCATGGCCTTGGTGGCGTGCAT
>JAJQHT010000057.1 GCA_021199595.1 Oscillospiraceae bacterium | reverse complement strand
GGGTATGACACCGTGGCCTGCTCCTCCACGGGAAACGCCGCGTCCTCCCTGGCGGGGAGCGCTGCCGCGGCGGGGCTTAAATCCTATATCTTCGTGCCGGAGCGGGCGCCGATGGGAAAGCTGACCCAGCTTCTCATCTTTGGGGCCACAGTCATATCCGTCCAGGGCAACTATGAGCAGACCTTCGCCCTCAGCCGGGACGCCATTGAGAAATACGGCTGGTATAACCGCAATGCGGCGATCAACCCCTATTTAATGGAGGGAAAAAAGACCGTGGCCCTGGAGATTGCGGAGCAGCTCGGCTGGCAGGCTCCGGATTATGTGGCCCTGTCCGTGGGGGACGGCTGCACCATCGCGGGGGTGTGGAATGGCTTCCGGGATCTTTACGCCGCCGGGTTTATCTCAAAGCTGCCCCGGCTCATCAGCGTCCAGGCGGAGAAGACCTGCCCCATCAACCGGGCGGTGGAGACGGGCCGTCCCTGGGAGCCGATGGAGGAGGACACCCTGGCCGATTCTATCGCCGTGGGTGTGCCTAGAAACCCGGATAAGGCCATCGCAGCAATTCGTGAATCGGACGGCCTCACGGTGGAGGTCTCCGACCAGGAGATACTGGACGCTATGGCCCTGGTGGGCCGCACCTGCGGGGTGTTCGCGGAGCCTGCGGGGGCCGCTGGGACGGCGGGGCTTATCAAGCTGTGTAAAATGGGAAAAATTCCCAAAGACGCCGCCGTGGTCTCCATCGTCACAGGAAACGGTCTCAAGGACACGGCAAACGGTATGAAGGCCGCCGGGGAGCCTATCCGCCTGCCGCCGGACATAACGCTCCTGGAAAAGGTTCTGCCGTGATTGCCGCCGTTTTGCTGGCCTCTGGCCGGGGCAAGCGCTTCGGGCCGGATAAGCTGCTGTATGAGGTGGAGGGCGTTCCCATGGCGGAGTGGGCCTTTCGCGCCCTGCCCCCGGATATGCCGGTCTTTGTGGTGACGGGGGACAGCCGGGTGGAGGCCCTGGCC
This sequence comes from Oscillospiraceae bacterium, assembly GCA_021199595.1. Taxonomy (GTDB): domain Bacteria; phylum Bacillota; class Clostridia; order Oscillospirales; family Oscillospiraceae; genus CAJOIG01. The sequence continues at coordinate 5,840 of JAJQHT010000057.1, read as the reverse complement.
CGGCAGCATGAAAATATCACCGTGGTGGAAAACACCGACGAGCGGGACGACATTGCCCTGACCATCCGCCTGGGCTTGCAGGCCCTGCCGGAGAATACGACAGGCGCGCTTTTTTGCGTCTGCGACCAGCCTTGGCTGACCCGGCAAAGCGTGGAGCGGCTCACCGAGGCGTTCCGCGCCGCGCCGGAGGGGATATACGTCCTGGCCTGGGGCGCGCGGCCGGGAAACCCCTGCCTGTTCCACAAAACATATTTCCCGGAGCTTGCCGCCCTGGAACCCGACCAGGGCGGCAAAACCGTCATAGCCCGCCACCCCGGCGCCGTGCGGTATGTCCAGGCGCAAAGTGTAAGGGAATTGGAGGATTTGGACAGAAGGCCAAACGGCTAGAATATAAACAAGAAGATAGACTGGAGGAAAATCAAGTGGAAAGATCAGACAAGAACCGAACGGGACGGAAACACTGGGGGATTGCAGCAGTCATTGCAATGCTGTTTATAGTCATTGCGGGAATAGCAGCCGGATGCCAAATGAGAGGGAAGGCCGATTCCTGTGTGGTGACGTTTGACTGCAATTCTGACGATACGGATGTGGCATATGCGCCGGAGGCACAGACAGTTTCCACTGGGACTCAGTCCTCCTGTCCGTCCTATCCGACGAGGGAGGGATATGTTTTTAGCGGCTGGTATTTGGACGAGGATTGCACAGAGCCTTATGATTTTAAGAGCGAAGTAACCGAGGATCTGGTTCTGTATGCCGGGTGGGTCGATTCGGATTCCGAGGAGGCACAGATCACGGACGAGGAAATCGAGCAGTATATGGATAGTATGGAGTCGGTTGACGAGATATATGAGCAGTATACGGGAGAGGACGGGTATGTTGCCTCCGAGGAGGAAGCAGCAAATCTCTTGGGCGCGCTGGAGGAATACGCGCAGCAGCTTCTGGACGAAGGGACGATTACCTATTACAGCCTGGAGGACAATGCTATATACATGGAATATGCCAGTATGCTGACCTGCGTCTTGAGCGTACCGGAAGAAGGAACGCTGTCCAACGCCTCGGATCTGGAAACGTCATTGCTGTTCCCGTTTGATTTCTGTTTACCAGACTTTTTGCCTTATATGGATAACGGACTTGCTGAGATATTGGATGAGTGGGGAAACGTCAGCATCAGCAGCTTCTGGGATGACGAAAACAGCGTGGAAAGCTTTTTGAACCTGAATGTGGACGATTTGTTCATTATCTTGACGCATGGCTGCTACGTTTCCGAGCTTGGTTCCGTTTTGTGTACAGGTGAGACTGTGACGAATGTCAATTTGCTCTATTATATGGATTTGCTTCTTCAAAAAAATTTGACGATATATGACGGTGGGTATTTTGCAATAACGCCGCGGTTTGTCAGTGAGTTCTTTCCGGCTATGGACGGAGCATTGGTGATAGTGAATGCGTGCCAAAGCGGCAAGGACAGCAGTTTGGTGTCGGCCTTTTTATCCAGGGGCGCTGAGGCTGTTATTACATATAGCGATAATGTCAATATGTGGTATTCTTATATGGTAACGTATTTTACGCTTCGTTATATGGACGGAGAGGGCGAAGACAGCCTGTATCATACGGTAGAAGAGGCATTTGAATTGGCCCAGAGTGCGATTGGGTACAACTGCAACGAACCATCATATTCAGAACTGATTTTGGATAATATGGATGAGTCACAAAATGTATACGAAATGGTGGAAGGTTATTATCAGTACTCTCTGGTCTCTCTACATTCATGTGAAACAGTTCCCATTTTGACCCTGCGTTCAGACACCAACAGTGAGAATTATACCCTGTATGCCGGCGTGGAGGGGGAGATCACCTTTTCGGACGATGTGTCAGAATCGGATAAGGAAGATATTCTGTCGTCCGTGACGGTTCGGCTGATGACAGAGGACGGGGAAATAGCCGACGAAGCGAAGCCTGATGAAAATGGCGTCTTCTATAATAACAAGATTGAGCCGGGGGATTACACCATGACGCTGTATTTGGATGGAGAGCGGGTCAGCGAAAGCGTTGATGTGGAGATAACTGACCACAGGTACACTGCCATTTCGCTGGAATATGCGGAAGCTGTACCCCAAAACGAATCAGTTCAGTTCTCAACATTTGCGATTTATGATGATACAGTGTATGTTCCGGAGGGATACGAATCTTTCGTCTCTGGAAAGAAACAGCATGAAGGATTGCCAGATGTGTTGGTGGATAAGGGATCGGATGATACCCTTGTTACAGAATTCTGTTTTTATGGAGATAGAATCTATTATTTATTGGAGGGGTATGCTGGGGAAGGTGCGTGCTGCTGGATATATTCTTGTGATTTGAATGGCGAGAATGATGAGTTGATCGTAGATGATGTAGCAGGATATGCTACGGCCTTCATTGTTGATAATGTCCTTTATTATGAGGGATATGAGTATTATTGGGATGAGGATCTCGGCTATGAGTGGTGGAAAGACGCTATTTATAAAGTGGAGCTTTCGGATTTATCTTCAAAGGAACAATTAGCAGAGAGCGGCCCGTATGATTTTGGCGGGGTTAATTGGCTGGCACTGTGTTATTGTGACGGTGATTGGCTGTATTATGAGTCAGGATCCGGTTACTATAAAATGGATATAAATGGGGCCAATGCCGAGTCTGTGTCAGGTGCGTTAGACGAATTTAGTAACGGAATATACAGCAAGGCAAAAATATACGGTGAAAAAACATATTATATTGAAAGTGGTACATTATACGAAAAAGATAGAAATGGAGGAAACGCTGTTGGAGTGTATGATATTGTAGACGATGATGCTTTTATTTTGTCTGTGACGGATGAGTATATTTATTATTGTATGTACTACAAGTATGTATATGCCATAGGACGGTTTGACACAGGCATATCCCCTGTTACAACTGAATTGACCGCCTATGCCAGCGTTGTGCGGCAATACGAGGAGACCTACGGCGCCATTGGCTATAACGTATACTACCAGAACCAGGAGGCCCAGACGGGGGAGACCTATATGCTCACGGGCCTGTGCCTGGTGCAGCCTATTGACTTTGACGGGGACTCTGTCTATGAGCTGTTGATTGGCTATGGAGAGACGAGCGATGCGTCTACCGGCCTGACAGAGGTTCACGGAGACGTGTGGGGGCTGGACGGCGATACCCCGGTTCTGCTTTATAGCGGAGCCAGCTTCCCGGGGGAGTCGTATTACAATGCGATTGCCTATAAGAATGAGGACGGCGTATATTATCTTTACGATGGATATTCTGAAAACAGATTTGCCCACATTGATATTTATTGCCTGACGGATGGGAGCTTCACAAAGGTCTATACGCTGGAAGCTGATTTTCCTGATGACAGCCCAACGTATACCCTGAACGGGGCGGCGATCAGCATGAGCGAATATGCGGGATATGTTTCCGACGGGCTGACAGAATTTTATGCCCAGGTTTCCAGTCTGGAAGCTTTCGAGACCTGTCAGGATGATTTGATTTCAGTATTCAGTCAAATGGGACTGCAATGAATACAGCCCTGAGATGTCTCGCAAAAAATGAGGCGACCTCCCATCTTGACAGATGGGGGGCCGTCTTTTATAATGGAGAAAAAATACATAAAAAAATTTATATGAAAAGGCGGGGGCGGATATATGGCGATGGTGGCGATTGTGACGGGGGGCAGCTCCGGGATTGGGCTGGAGACTGTTCGGGCCTTGCGGGAGGCCGGGTGCGTGGTCTATGCTGTGAGCCGCAGGCCCTTTGAGGAGCCGGGGGTTTTCCATATCCAGGCGGACGTGACGGAGAACGAGGCCGTTCAGGCCGCCGTGGAGCGGGTATATCAGGAGCAGGGCCGCATCGACATTTTGGTGAACGACGTGGGCATGGGCATCTCTGGCGCGGCAGAGTTTAACGGCGGCCCGGCGGGGCGGCATCTGTTCGATGTGAACTTTTTCGGCATGACCCGGTTCTGCGACGCCGTCATGCCCTATATGCGCCGCCAGGGAGGGGGCCGCATTGTGAACATCGGCTCCATCGCGGGCATCGTTCCCATCCCCTTCCAGGCGTATTACTCCGCCTCTAAGGCGGCGATACACAGCTACACCATGGCCCTGGCCAATGAGATACGGCCCTTTGGCATCACCGTGTGCGTCCTCATGCCGGGAGACATCGCCACTGGCTTCACCGCCGCGCGGGACAAGCTCCACCAGGGGGACGACATTTATGGCGGGCGGATAGGCCGCTCCGTGGCGAAAATGGAGCATGATGAGGAGACGGGCATGGCCCCGGCGAAGGTGGGGGCCTGTGTGGCCAAACTGTGTCTGAAAAAGCGGGTCAAGCCCCTTTACAGCCTGGGCTTTTTCTATGGACTGGTGAAGGTGCTTTCAAAGCTTATGCCGGCGGGGCTTTTCAACCGGCTGGTGGGGCTGCTCTACGCGGGATAAGGAGGAGAACATGGCAAAGCTGTCTAAAAAGGAAAATATTTTGCAGGGGGTAAAATTTACCCTGTTCTCCTGCTCGGCGGGCATCATTCAGGCCGTCAGCTTCGCCCTTTTAAACGAGCTGACCGGCTTTCCCTATTGGCCCTCCTATCTTATCGCCCTGACGCTGTCCGTGTTGTGGAATTTTACCCTGAACCGCCGGTTCACCTTCAAATCCGCCGCCAACGTGCCGGTGGCCATGCTGAAGGTTTTGGGCTACTACTGCGTGTTCACCCCCATTTCCACAGTCGTGGGAAACTATCTGACGGAGACTCTGGGCTGGATGGAATATCTCGTCCTGGCTGGAACCATGGTGACGAACTTCGTCACGGAGTTTTTGTTCGACCGGTTCGTGGTGTTCCGGGATTCCATCAACACGAATGGAAAATAAATCAAACCGGCCCGAACGACGCGGGCCGGTTTGATTTTGGGGTCAGGTGGTTTGCTCGAACAGCCATTCCCGAATGGTGTCCAGGTCATATGCGACCCGCCAGGTGTTCATATGTTCTGTGGCGTCGGAGGGGGTCACATCGTCCCGCATAACTGTCTCTGCGTCGAAGATTGTCCAGTTGATAGACGTTCCTGCCGCGGCCTGCTCTGCGGCCAGAGCCTCCTGCTCCTCATCGGAAAGCATGGCGGACCACTGGGCGATTGTTACCTCCGTACCCGCGCCTTCCACTGCCTCTGTGATTTCCGTCATGCCGGGATAGGCTCTGGCGTCACCCTCTGAGCATATCATCCAGATATTTGCCGTCGCCAGCTCTGCCATCTGGTCGGTGTAGGCGGAATCCGTCTGCCCGGCAACGAGCAAGGCTCCCGCAAATTCGTCAGGATAGTCAATCAGCAGCTTAATAGAGCGTATGGTGCCGGAGGACTGTCCCACAAGATATTCCCGTGTGGTATCCACGCTGTAGGCGTCCACGATGGCGGACAGCAGCTCCATGGTGTAGGCGGGGTCGCTCGTGTTGGCGTTTTCATACTGAGGAACAAGCACAATTGTCTCATGCTCGTTTTGCCATTCCTCCGTCGTCCATATGACGCCGCCCAGACTCTCCGTCAGGGCCAGATATTCGTCACTGCCCTCGCCGGTGGCGTCCGGCATGAACAGCACGAGGGGATACGCCGTGTCCTCGTTATAATTCTCCGGCAGATACAGGCTATACATCATTGTGGTTCCGTTGGACAGAGTCATGGTATGCAGGGTAAAGTTCTCTACCAGCAGGTTGACGTTCTCCTCGTAGCTCGTGGAATAGGACTGGCTGTCAGGCTCCAGAATATCTCCGTCAGCGGCGGCAATCTCGCCGGTCTGGGTGAAGGTGACGGTCAGTTGGTTGCTCCCGGTAGCGC
>JAJQHT010000214.1 GCA_021199595.1 Oscillospiraceae bacterium | reverse complement strand
GCAGTCTTGGCATGGTGCTTCAGGATACCAACCTGTTCACCGGCACGGTCATGGATAACATCCGCTATGGCCGCCTGGATGCCACGGACGAGGAGTGCATCGCCGCCGCGAAGCTGGCGAACGCCCACGGCTTCATTAAGCGCCTGCCTGACGGCTATCAGACCATGCTGACCGGCAACGGTAGCAATCTCAGCCAGGGCCAGCGCCAGCTATTGTCTATTGCCCGCGCTGCCGTGGCCGACCCGCCGGTGCTGATTCTGGACGAGGCCACAAGCTCCATCGACACCCGCACCGAGGCTCTCGTGCAGAAGGGCATGGACGCGCTGATGAAGGGCCGCACAAGCTTCGTCATTGCCCACCGACTCTCCACCGTGCGCAACTCTGACTGCATCATGGTTATGGAGCAGGGCCGCATCATAGAGCGCGGCACCCACGATCAGCTCATGGAGAAAAAAGGCCGGTACTATCAGCTCTACACGGGCAACAGTATCGGCATGGAATGAACGTAATAAACGCGAAAAAGAAGGCCGTCCCACACGGGGCGGCCTTCTTCTTTGTAATATTTTCTTTTGAACGGGATGGGAAGCTCTCAGCCGCCCAGATATGCCTTTTTTATCTCGTCGCTCTGTGCAAGCTCTGCGCCGGTACCGGAGACGGCGATGTTGCCGGATTCCAGAACATAGGCGCGGTCAGCGATTTGAAGGGCCATTTCCGCGTTCTGTTCCACCAGAAGGATGGTGGTGCCAGCCTTGTGGAACTCCTTGATAATGTCGAATATCTGCTCCACCAGGATGGGGGCGAGGCCCATGGACGGCTCATCGAGCATCAGGAGCTTGGGGTGGCTCATCATGGCGCGGCCCATGGCCAGCATCTGCTGCTCGCCGCCGGACAGGGTGCCGGCAATCTGGTCTTTCCGTTCCAGCAGCCGGGGGAAATGCTGGAACACGTTGTCGAAGTCCTCCTGAGGGATCTTCTTGCTGATATACGCGCCCATTTCGAGGTTTTCCATGACGGTCATCTGCAAGAAAATGCGGCGGCCTTCCGGCACATGGGCCAGGCCCTTGGAGGTCAGCTTGTAGCAGTCGGTGTGGGTGATGTCCTCATCCAGGAAGGTGATCTTGCCGGTCTTTGGGTGCATCATGCCGGAGACGGTTTTCAGCGTCGTGGATTTGCCCGCGCCGTTTGCGCCGATAAGGGCTACGATTTCGCCCTCGTTCACCTCAAAGGATATGCCCTTCAGGGCGTTGATGTTGCCGTAAAATACGTTGATATTCTCGACCTTCAGCACGTTACTTCGCCCCCCTCTTGCCAAGATATGCCTCGATGACCACGGGGTCATTTTTTATCTCCTCCGGCACGCCCTTCGCGATAATCTTGCCGTAGTTCAATACGCAAATGCCCTCGCAGATGCCCATGACCAGGTTCATGTCATGCTCAATCAGGAGCACGGCGATATGGAACATATCCCGAATCTTGCGGATGTTTGCCATCAGATCCTCGGTTTCTGAGGGGTTCATGCCGGCGGCAGGCTCATCCAGCAGAAGCAGGCTGGGGTTTGTAGCCAGTGCGCGGAGAATTTCCAGGCGGCGCTGTGCGCCGTAGGGGAGGGCGCCGGCCTTTACGTCGGCAACATCCTCCATGCCGAAGATGCTCAGAAGCTCCATGGCCCGCTCGCGGGCGACCCGCTCGGCCTTCCAGTAGCTTGGCAGACGCAGGATGCTTGCGGCCACGTTATAGTTCATTTCATTGCTCAGACCCACCAGGACGTTGTTGATAACGGTCATGTCATTGAACAGGCGGATGTTCTGGAAGGTGCGGGCGATGCCGCGCTTGCAGACCTGGTTGGTTTTGAGGCCGCGGGTCTCCTTGCCGTCCAGCAGGATGGTGCCGCGGGTGGGGGTATAGACGTTCGTCAGCATATTAAACACTGTGGTCTTGCCCGCGCCGTTGGGGCCGATAAGACCCGCAATCTCCGTGCGGCCAATGGTCAGGTTAAAATCGTCCACCGCCACCAGGCCGCCGAAGTCGATGCCAAGGTGATGGCATTCCAGGATAGGGGATTTGTCAATGTCCCGCGGGGGAATGAAAGCATTGGAGGGGACAGGGGTCAGCTTTGGCTGCTCATTCATTTTTCGTACCTCCCGCTTTTTTCTTTCGTCTGAATAGTCTGCCGTTCATGATGTTTTCAATGATGCCGGTGAAGGAGAAGTCATACTGCCCCATCAGGCCGGAGGGCTTGAATATCATCACGATGATAAGCAGCAAGGAATAGATCACCATGCGGTACTCGCTCAGGCTCTGCATGACCAGAGGCAGGGCGGTCAGCACGGTAGCCGCCACGGCGGAGCCGAGCATACTGCCCATGCCGCCCAGCACCACCATAACCAGGATGTTGATGGAGGCCATGAAGTCGAAGCTCTTGGGGAACAGGCTGCCCTGGTACCCCGCATAAAGCGCCCCGGCCACACCGGCAAAGAAGGCGGACACCGCGAAGGTGAAGACCTTATAGTAGGTCAGGTTGATGCCGCAGGCGTCGGCGGCAATCTCGTTGTCCCGGATGGAGAGGATGGCCCGCCCGTGCCGGGAGTGCATGATGGTGTGTATCACATAGCAGGTGACGGCCACGGAGGCGAACACCACAAAGAACCCGGAATACTTGGGGATGTTCAGCAGACCCGGCGTGCCGCCGGTGATGTTTGGCAGGTTTATGATGCAGATACGGATGATCTCACTAAAGCCAAGTGTGATAATAGCCAGATAGTCGCCCTTTAAGCGCAGGGCGGGGATGCCGATGATAACGCCAAAAAGAGCGGCGGCAAGTCCGGCCACGATAAGGCCTAGCAGGATGGTCAGAAAGCTCGGCATGACGCTCTGCGTGGCCTTCCAGAACAGCGCTCCTGCGTATGCACCCACGGCCATAAATCCGGAGTGGCCCAGAGGAAGCTGGCCCAGATAGCCGACCACCATGTTCAGGCTGACGGCCAGAATAATGTAGATGCCGATCTGCTGAATAATGGCGGTAGTGGCCCGGTTGAAGGCTCCGGCGTTCATCAGCGCCGTGCCGCCTGCCAGAATCACCACGGTCAGGACAGTGTTAATAAGGTACTTTATCGGCGTCGGGATTGTGCGTTCGTGTTTCATGATTGCGCCTCCCTTAAACTTTCTCATTCATGGAGCGGCCCATAAAGCCGGTAGGCTTCACAAGCAGAACCACAATGAGAACGAGATAGACGACTGCGTCTGTCCAGCTGGAAAGTCCCACGGCGTTCACGATGACCTCCGCCATGCCGATGGCAAAGCCGCCCAGCATAGCGCCAGGGATGGAACCAATGCCGCCCAGAACGGCGGCGACGAAGGCTTTGATGCCAAGCAGATAGCCGGTGGTGGGCTTCACTTGGGGAACAGAGCAGCAATAGAGGATTGCGCCGATACCGGCCAGAGCTGCGCCAATAGCGAAAGTATAGTTAATGGTGCGGTTGACGTTAATGCCCATAAGCTGCGCCGCGCCTGTATCTTCGGATACGGCACGCATGGCCTTGCCCATTTTTGTTTTCTGCACCAGTAGATTCAGAATGACCATGGAGATTACGGCCACCACAATGGTGACGATGGTGGTCAGGGAGACAGTCACACCGCCCAGGGAAAAGTTGACGTTTGCAATTATCTTGGAGCTGGGGAAGCTCCTGGGATCTGCGCCCCAGATGAGTTGGGCCAGATTCTCCAGCAGATAGGAGACGCCTATGGCCGTGATGAGCAGGCTCAGACGAGGAGCAGAGCGCAGGGGCTTGTAGGCGACCTTCTCAATGACACAGGCAAGAATCATGCAGCCAAGGATGGAAAGAAGGATGGCAATGACGGGTGAGACCTGCGCACCTATCAGGAGCAGCGCTATGTAGCCGCCGACCATGATGATGTCGCCATGGGCGAAGTTTAATAGCTTGATAATGCCGTAGACCATGCTGTAGCCCAAGGCAATCAGCGCATAAATGCTTCCCAGACGCAGGCCGTTGAGCAGATGCTGAAATATGATCATGGAGTTCACCTCTGTTTCTATAAATACCAATACCGGCCGGGAGTAAAGCCCGGCCGGACATGGATGCGGTTAAATATCAGCCGCCATAGCTGCCCCAGAAAGACTCAGTGCCATCAGTAAAGGTGATGATAGCGGCGGTCTTCTGCGGGTTGTTGTATTCGTCATAGGTGACGTGGCCAGTGACATAGTCGCTGTCCGTAGCGGACATGGCATCGATAATGGCCTGAGAATACTCGGCAGTGCCGTACTCTACGCCGTCAGCCTCCGCGACGGCAATGGCGTCGCACAGAATCCAGGCGGCGTCATAGCCCTGGGCTGCGAACATACCAGGAACCTCGCCGTACTCGGCCTCGTAGTCGGCCAGGAACTGCTGCACCAGCTCAGAGGTGTCCTCTGCGGAGTAGCCGGAGCAGTAATAAGCGCCGTTGAGGAGAGTGGGATCGTCGATGGTGTCCACGGTGGAGGACCAGCCGTCCACGCCCAGATAGGTGGCAGTGATGCCGGCGCTGGCGGCCTGGGTCACGATCAGAGCTACGTCGTTGTAATAGACGGGCAGGAAGATAACGTCAGGATCGGCAGCGGCGATGTTGGCAAGCTGGCTGGAGAAGTCCACAGAGCCGGAGGCATAGCTCTCGTCAGCGACGATCTCAATGCCAAGGGCCTCGCACTCAGCTACAAAGTACTCATAAACGCCGGTGGAGTAGGTGTCGCCGTTGTCATACAGAACGGCAGCGGTGGTGGCGCCCAGCTCCTCAGCGGCGAAGTCCGCCATCGTGGTGCCCTGGAAGGGGTCGATGAAGCAGGAGCGGAACATATTGCTGTAGACCGTGTCGGACTCCTCATCATAGGTGATGGAGGTAGCTGTGGCGGAAGCGGTGATCATCGGGGTGTTGTCCGCCTGGCTCTCCACCACAACGGCGGTGCAGGGGGCGGTGGTCACGTCGCCGATGATGGCGACAGCGCCCTGGTCAAGCAGGTAGTTATAGCCGGTGATGGCCTTGGTGGTGTCGCCCTCCTCGTCGTAATACACGACGCGGACAGTCTTGCCATTGATGCCGCCGGCAGCGTTGAGCTGCTCGACATACAGGTCAACACCGTTCATCACGGCCAGGCCGTACTGGGCCACATTGCCGGTCTGGGGGCCAAGCCAGCCGATGACGATTTCGCCGACGTCGGCGGTCTCCTCGGTCTCGGCAGCCTCTTCGGTCTCTTCGGTCTCAGTGGTGGTCTCGCTCTCGGTGGTGGAGGAGCTGTCAGAGCTGCTGGAGCAGCCGGCAAACACGCCTACCATGAAAACCAGAACAAGAAGAAGAGCCATGATCTTTTTCATGCTGTTCATTGGAGTTATACCTCTTTCCATAAATTTTATTTCCTGCCGTATATCCGGGATGGGACGAGACAGCGTCCCACTGACGGAGAGCGGCTGAAATACAAAATGAAAGCCCTAAAGCGTCCAGTAAAAAACGGGGAGGGCAGGGAAAGGAATGTTAATAAATTATTATAATATTCAACATTCTAATTTAGCTTATTACTTTTTATTTAATATAGTTTCTTACGGGGCGAATGTCAATATGCGGGAAAAATGTTTGTGACATTTGTGAAGGCCCACCATCGGTGGGCCTTCCTTTTTTGGTGAAGTGTCCAACCGTATCAGGGGACAAAACGATAGCCCAGGCCGCGGACGGTTTGGATATAGCGGGGACGGCTCGGGTCGTCCTCAATCTTGTTGCGAAGGCGGTTGATGTATACAACGATGGCGCTGTCGTCCACCATGGTGCTGCCCCATATGAGGTCATACAGGGAGGATTTGGAGAAGATGCGGTTGGGGTTATCCAGAAACAGCTTCATGATGGCGCTCTCCTTGGCGGAGAGGGGCAGCTCCTTCCCGTTTTTGAAAAGCTTGAGCGTCTCGTTGTCGAAGCGGAAGGGGCCGGCCTTGATGGGTGTGTTCACGCCCGTGGTGTGGCTGCGGCGAATCAGCGCCTTCACCTTGGCGGCCAGGGTGACAGGGTTGAAGGGCTTGGTGATATAGTCGTCCGCGCCGATTTCCAGGCTGTAGAGCATATCGACGTCCTCTGTGCGGCCGCTGACCACCATGACGGGGATATGGTTTCCCTTTTCCCGCAGCAGGCGGATGACCTCGAATCCGTCCATACCGTCCAGGTTTATGTCCAGCAGGATGACGTCGAAGCTCTCCGCAGCGACCTGGTCGATAGCCTCCTGGCCGGAGGCAACGGCGACGGATTGGATTCCGCTGCTGGTGAGTACCTTATCAAGTGTGTTGCGGACGGCGGCGTCGTCCTCTACGATTAGGGCTTTTGGCGGCATGATGCTTTCCTCCTCATTTTCTTCTGCTCTTCTTTTTTTGCGTGAATGCGTTTTTGGGTTGACAAGATGCGGTGCTATATTTTAAAATTGTAATGTATGGAATTTTGACGACCATGACTACCGTATGACATAGTTCGATTTATTATACATTATTTTTTCCCAAAGTTCAATGAGGTTTCACATGAATCGAAAGAAACTTTTTATATTTGGCGGTATCCTTCTGGCTGCTGTTCTGGTGTTTGTGGGACTGCTGCAACTCCGCTCCGTATATGACCAGTATCGCGCGGAAATGCTCAGTGATGAGAGCCGCCAGCTCAACAGCGTTGTCACCAGCAGCGGACGCGGCGTTCAGTGGAAAATGGAAGGCTATGTAGCCCAGGCTGCCGCGGTGGTGAACCGGGATTCCTTCCGCGTGGCGGAGGAGGAATATGAAAGCGGCGACGAGGGGAGCATGGAAATTATCCTCTCCCAAAGAGATCTGCACGTGGCGGAGATTGAATACAACGTCGCGGCGGTGTATGAC
>JAJQHT010000211.1 GCA_021199595.1 Oscillospiraceae bacterium | reverse complement strand
TGTAGGAGGTTAATCAAATGAAATTTTGGAGGCGAAACTGTTATTTCATCGGCGTCGTCCTTTTTGTGCTGTTGGCCTTTGTTATGTGGATGTGGGGCTGCGATCACCTGAGCAAAATCCGGGTCATCCTGATTTTCAGCTGGATGGGGATGCTGATGCACCAGTTTGAGGAATATGCGTTCCCCGGCGGTTTTCCTCTGATTTCCAACATGGCCGGACTGGGCGAGACGGAACACCCGGAGCGCTACCCGCTGAACGCGAGGCAAAGCTTTTGGAGCAATGTCATCTTCTGCTACCTGAGCTACATCATCCCCATCTGTTTCCCCAACCTGGTCTGGATGGGAGCCAGTCAGGTGCTGGCCGGTGTGTGGCAGCTGCCGGGACACGGCATTGCCATGAATGTGCGGCTGAAAAGCAAGTACAACCCTGGCCTGGCGTCCACGGCGGTTTTGCAGACGCCGGTGGCGATTTACTATATCTGGTACGTCTGCACCTACATGCCGGAAAAGGCGGGACAGCTCTGGTGGGGTATCCCCGGTTCCATCCTCATGCTGCTGCTCACCTTTATCGTTCCCATTCTGGTGATGAAGGACAAAAATTCTCCCTATCCCTTTGAGGACCGGGAGCTGTACGGTTACAACAAGGAACACGTTGCGGCGCTGTGGGAAGAGCGGAAAGCTGCAAAGGCCGCAAAGGAGGACAATTAACAATGGTTAAAAAACTGGATAAATGGTGTGACATCAACTGGATCATCTTCATTTGCGTGACGGGGGTCGTCACCGGCGTACTCGCTGCCATCTTCTGGGACAAAATGCCCCTGGGCGCGCAGGGCGCGGTGTTTGTGGCGATGATCATGCCCTTCCATGTGCTGGAGGAGTGGAAATTCCCCGGTGGTCTCCACATTTTTTACAACGTTCTGTTGGGGCCGAAGGAGACCGAAAAGCAGCAGATTGACCGGTTCCCCATGAGCCGCCTCACCGATATGATTACCAACGTGGGCTTACAGTGGATTCCGCTGGTCTATCTGGTCCTCAGCTTCTTCACCGGCCTTTCCAACGCCACCGCCCTGTGCATGATGCTGCTGTGCTTCATCGAAGTGTGCGCCCACACCGGCGCTGGCACTCTCACCTATTTCTGGCTGAGAAAGGATGGCAAGAAAACCATCTATCACCCCGGTTTCGCCACCTCCTGGATGATGTTCCTGCCCGCGGGCGTCTATATCGTGGCGCATTTGGAAAATGTCACCGGCAGCGACTGGCTCTGGGCAATCATCCTGTTCATCATCATGATGCTGATTTGCATTGTTCTGACGGAGACGCCGCTGAAAAAGTGGGTGTACAAGCAGGACAAGGGCGTGTTCGCCTTTGCCGACGCCAAGTATTATGAGAAATACCCCTCCTTCTGGAAGAAGTAATTTGAGGCAGACAGCATGAAATTCTGGAGACGATACTGGTATTGGATCGGCGGCGTTCTTTTTGTGGCTCTGGCTTTTATGATGGGGCTGTGGGGCTGTGAACACCTGCCGAAAATTCAGGCGATTTTGATTTTCAGTTGGATGGCCATGCTGGTTCATCAGGTGGAGGAATACGGCTTCCCCGGCGGGATGCCGTCCATCACCAACATGGCCGCCTTCCGGGAGAAGGAAGCACCAGAGCGGTATCCCTTTAACGCGCAGCAGTGCTTCATCTGCAATGTATTCCTGTGCTACGCCTTTTACATTCTGGCGATTTGCTTCCCCAACGTGATTTGGCTGGGCGCTTCTCAGGTGCTTTGCGTACTGGTGCAGCTGGCGGCCCACGGCCTGCTCATCAACTTCTCGTTGAAGAGCTTTTATAACCCCGGTTTGGGGTCCACCGTGTTTTTGCAGTTGCCTGTTGCCATCTATTATATCTGGTATGTCTGTACCACCATGCCGGAACAGGCGCGGCAGCTCTGGATCGGCGTTCCCGGTGCGATCATTGCAATGCTCATTTGCTTCATCGCCCCCGTACTGCTGATGCGGAACCGGAAGAATCCCTATCCCTTTGCCGAGGAGGAGATGTACGGGTACAAGAAGGAAAAAGTGCTGAACATCTGGCAGGACAGCAAGCCCTCTATCCTGCAAAGAGTTGGTTTGAAGTAACAACACACACGGAACAAATGGAGGTGCAAAATGGCCGAAAAGACAGTGATCTATTATTACTCCGGCTCCGGGAACAGTCTTTCTGTGGCGAAACACATTGGCGAGAAGCTGGGGAATACAACGCTTTTGTCCGTCTACACCCTGCGGGATAACCCGGAGGTCCCGGCGGACTGCACCCGAATCGGCATTGTGACCGCCACCTGGTTTGTCCGCCCGCCGCGGGTGGTGAAGGAGGTCTGCGAAAAACTCCGCTGCTCCAGGCAGCAGAGGATTTTCGTCGTCGCCACCTGCGGCGGCTATGACGGGTATGTCTGCATCGACCTGAAAGCCATTTTGCAGCCCAAAACGGATTTCGCCGTGCAGGCCTTTATGCTCCCCATGCCGCCCAACCATATTGTGGGCTTTTCTCCCCTGCCGGACTGGGCGAACCGTATTTATCTGAACCATGAGGCGAAAGCCACGGTTAAGATTGCGGAAAAAATCCAATCGGACGCCCCCACCAGAAACCGAAAGGGCCTCAACCGCAAGGCTCTGGCCTGGGTGTCCAAGACCTTCAACGGCTGGCTGGGCGTAGACCGGGACAGCGTGGAGGGCGGTTTCTACACCACAGACGCCTGCACCAAATGCGGCGTCTGCGAGAAGCTCTGCAAAAATGGGAACATCCAGCTGACCGGGGACGGTCCGGTCTGGGGCCACGACTGCCAGCAGTGCATGGCCTGTATCATGTGGTGTCCCAACCATGCCATTCGCCACCCCAATGTGCCGGAAAAGCGCAGACGCTACCAGAACCCGAACGTCACCCTGAAGGATATGATGCAGTCGGAATTCCATGTGGGTGAATGATGATGAGTTGGACATTAGAGAGCATCCCAGATCTGTCCGGCAAAGTGATGATCGTGACTGGGGCGAACAGCGGTCTGGGATTTGAAACGACAAAGGAGCTTTCCCGGAAAGGCGCAAAGGTCGTGATGGCTTGTCGAAACCCGCAAAGGGCGGAAGCGGCCATGCAAAAGATTCAGGCTGCTGTTCCGGGTGCGGATTTGGATACCATGCTTTTAGACCTTGCCAGTCAAAAAAGCGTTGCAGAGTTTGCAGACCAATTCATGCAGAAATACCATCGGCTCGACGTTCTCGTCAACAACGCCGGAATTATGGCGGCGCCCTATTCCGAAACCGTCGATGGGTTTGAAAATCACTTTGCGACCAACTACCTTGGCCACTTTGCGCTGACAGCAAGGTTATTTGACCTATTGGAGGCGACGCCTGGCGCGAGAGTGGTCAGCGTCAGCAGCCTTGCCTACTTTTTTGGAAATAAGATAGATTTCGAGAATCTGTATTATGAGAACAGAAAGGGTTACGGCAGATGGCGGGCCTATGGCCGCTCCAAAATGGAAATGCTTCTGTTCGCGTATGAAATGCAGCGCCGTTTGACCCGCACAGGCAAGTCTACCCTTTCGCTTGCCGCACACCCTGGAATCGCGCAGACAAATATCATGCCGGCTCAAGCGAATAACGCCTTCACAAAGAAGTTCTTAACGCTGGTCGCCAGTTTTTTGAAGCCGACCATCTATGGCGCGATGCCACTGATTCGTGCGGCTACAGACACAGAGGTCGTGGGAGGCGAATACTTCGGACCATCCAAAGACAGGATGCCGGATGTCGTCAAATCAAATAAAGCGTCTCACAACTTGGATACCGCAAAAAAGCTATGGGAAGTTTCCGAAACCTTAACGGGACTTCATTATCTGGATGAAACATCGTAACATTGATGTAAATCAGATCTCGTAAAAAGTCCATGTGACGGGACAGACGCATGATGCGACATTTATTCCCCATTGTTGCTTGATAAAGGCTCCTTTGTATTATACAATAAGTGTGTACAACATCTGTCGCACAACGCATGGTGGTGGGTCAGTATTACTTTGCGGTTCGGCGGCGCCAATGCTGCAGGGAGGTGTTCAGGATGCTGCTTCAAATTTTCAGAGCGTGGCTCAAGTGGCGGAAGGACTGGGACTCCCTGTGTAACTGCTGCGGCAAATGCTGTTACACGCGCTCCGTCGGGCCGGGCGGCAAGGTCATCATCCACTACAATGACCCCTGTGAGCATCTGGACACGAAAACCCATCTGTGCCGGGTTTTCGATGACCGATTCCGCAAGTGTAAACACTGCGGGAAGGTCGGTTTGTTTACGGCGCTGTTCAATCCGTCTCTGCCGAAGGACTGCACCTATGTGCAGACCTTCCGGCTGTGGGACAGGGACGAAAGTGCGTTGTAAAGGCACTGCATTTTATCACGCGACCTGTCATAAGGAGGTATTCTCTATGCAAACATTGGAAGCCATTGCAAAAAGAAAATCAACGCGGAACTTTGATCCGAACAAGTCCGTGCCGGATGAGGTGGTCGATACCATCGTGAAGGCGGGCTGTCAGGCTCCCATCGGCGGGAACCAGCGGGATTCCCTGCACCTGACGGTCTGCCGCAGTAAGGACATCCTCGATACCATCAACCAGTCCACTGCCGCCGCCATGAAGATCGAACCGCGGGATTTCTTCTACGGTGCGCCCGTCGTCGTCTTTGTCTCTGCCGCGAACAAGCAGATGGCTCCCGGCGTGGAATATGCCAACGCCGCCTGCGTCATCGAAAATATGCTGATCGCCGCCACCGACGCCGGGGTGGACAACATTTACCTCTGGGGCGCTGTGCAGGCGCTGGCGAAGAATACAGAGCTGTGTGCCAAGATGGGGATACCGGAAGACTTCCGGCCTGTCTCCGCGGCAGCGCTTGGCTACAGCCTCAGCGGAGCCGCTCAGTCGAGAGAACTGTCTGTATCACTCAGCGCAAATTATATCTGATGAATCAACCGGCAGCGCCCATTATGAGGACAAACTCCCTCCAATGGGCGCTGCTGCCTTTCTTCTCCCTCGTAAAACAGGAGGTTATGAACCATGAAAAGGGAATATGCGCAGTTAAAAGACTACATGGAGCAAAGTCAAAAGACTGTCGCCGTCACCGGCGCAGGCATCTCCTACCTCTACGGGATGCGTCGATTGAAACAGAGCGTCGGACGGATGAACGCCGGGCGCATTTTTTCCGCCTCGTATGTCCGCAAGAACCCGGAGAAGTTTTACGCGGTCATGAAGGACGCATTTTTGGACGCCACCTTTGTCAAGGGGCCGAGTGCCGTCCACAGGCAGCTGGCGGAGCTGGAGCGGCAGGGCAAGCTCTGCGGCATTGTCACCCAGAATCTGGACTGCCTGCACACCATCGCCGGTTCCCAAAACGTGATAGAGTTTCAAGGCAGCTTCCGGGATAACGTCTGCATTGACTGCGGCGAGCGCTGCTATGATTATCAGGTGTGGAACCAGGGAAAGATGCCCCGCTGTGAGACGTGCGGCGCGCCCCTGATGCCGACGGCGTTCTGTCGGGAATCTGGCGCAGGCAGCGATGTCTCCCGGGAAAGTATGCGGAAAGCCGCCGACCTGATTGCTCAGGCAGATTTGGTGCTGGTCATTGGCACCACTGGTTTCCGCAGTGAGGAATATCTGAGCCGCATGAGAACCGGGACAAAGCTGGTGCAGATCAATCCGTCTGCGACGCAGTTTGACCAAATCGCAGACCTGAACATCCGGGCGGACGCCGCCGAAGCGCTGGATGCGGTTTTGAACGGATAAGGGCAACGCGCATATGAGGTTATTCAAAGGAGACCGGAATATGGACAAAATACAGCAGTTAGCTGATTATATTGACCAAAGCAGCAGCATTGTTGCCACCACCGGCGCGGGCATTTCCGTTGGCGGCGGAGGGGTTACGTATGGGCAGATGCGTTTCGCCCGCAGAGGCAGCGGCAGACGAGGCTCCGACGAAGGTTCTTTTCTGCCCACCTATCTGGAGACGATGTTCTCTTACCACCCCAGCTTTGCCCACTATGCCCTGGCGGACCTGGAAGCGGAGGGCAAGCTCACCGGAATCATCACCACAAACGTGGACTGTATGCACACGATTGCCGGTTCCAAGAACGTGGCTGAGATACAGGGCAGCCTCCAGGTCAACTGCTGCTCCAAGTGTGGCCGCCATTCTGACGGGTATGAGATTTGGAAACAGGACGAACTGCCCCGGTGCCAGGTTTGCGGCGGGGAGATTCTTCCCTGGCCGTTGTACAGCCACATCGGTCTGTGGGATGCGGATGTCAAAAAAGCCAGAGAGTGGATCTCAAAAGCGGATTTGATACTTGTCATCGGAACACGGGGCAACTACGGAGACGTTTACTGGAGCTGCCGGAGACGGAACGCCATGATCGTCCAAATCAATCCGGGACGTACCGGGTTTGACAGTGTAGCCAATCTGAACATCCGCCAGAACTCTGATGATGTCTTTCAAAGTCTGAAAAGACTGCGGCATGGAAATGGCTGAATGGGATAAAGATAGGATGTGAGCCTGATGAGATTTTCCAGAGGCGGTCAGAATGAAGACAAAATCCAACAGTTAGCCGAATACATTGACCAAAGCCACGCGATGGTGGCCATCACCGGCGCCGGGATCTCTCTTTCCGGCGGCGGCGTGACCTATGGGCAGCTCTCCCGCAGCATCCGGCCAGGCGGGTTCGGGAGCGACCGCTTTTTGCGCTCCTACGTCAAAACAATGCACCACTATCACCCCAGCCCCAGCCACTACGCCCTGCGGGAGCTGGAGGAGGCTGGAAAGCTGATTGGAATCATCACCACAAACGAGGACTGTATGCACACGATGGCCGGTTCCAAAAACGTGG